>NZ_JBEOZU010000037.1:0-89719 GCF_040298185.1 Streptomyces sp. NPDC001634
GCGGCACGGGCCGCCGCCACACCGCCGCCGGGCGGAACGGACGCCGCCCCCTGCGGCACCGGACCTCCGGTCATCCCGCCGTGCACCTCGGGCCCCGGCACGTACCCCATGGCGGGGCCCGCGCCGCCGCCGGAGAAGTTGACGCCCCGCTCCAGCCGGTCCAGCCGCGCCATGACCGACCGATCGTCCCCGTACGCGGCGGGCAGCAGCACCCGCGCGCAGATCAGCTCGAGCTGCAGCCGGGGCGAGGTGGCTCCGCGCATCTCGGTGAGCCCCTCGTTGACGAGGTCGGCGGCACGGCTGAGCTCGGCCGGGCCGAAGACTCCCGCCTGGGCCTGCATCCGCTCCAGCACATCGGCGGGGGCGTCGATGAGCCCCTTCTCGGTGGCATCGGGCACGGCGGCCAGAATCACAAGATCCCGCAGTCGCTCCAGCAGATCGGCGACGAAGCGACGAGGATCATTGCCGCCCTCGATCACACGGTCGACGACCTCGAAGGCGGCGGCCCCGTCCCCGGAGGCGAAGGCCTCGACGACGGAGTCGAGGAGCGACCCGTCCGTGTACCCGAGCAGGGACGTGGCCATGGCATACGTCACACCGTCGGCTGTCGCACCCGCCAGCAGCTGATCCATGACGGACATCGAGTCACGCACGGACCCGGCACCCGCACGCACCACGAGTGGCAGGACGCCGTCCTCGACGGGGATGTTCTCCTTCCGGCACACCTCGGCGAGGTAGTCCCGAAGGGTCCCCGGCGGCACGAGCCGGAACGGATAGTGATGGGTACGCGACCGGATCGTCCCGATGACCTTCTCGGGCTCGGTGGTCGCGAAGATGAACTTGAGGTGCTCCGGCGGCTCCTCGACGACCTTGAGCAGCGCGTTGAAACCGGCCGACGTGACCATATGGGCCTCGTCGATGATGTAGATCTTGTACCGACTGCTCGCGGGCCCGAAGAAGGCCTTTTCCCGCAGGTCACGGGCGTCGTCCACACCACCGTGCGAAGCGGCGTCGATCTCGATGACGTCGATGGAACCGGGCCCGTTCCTGGCCAGGTCCCGGCAGGACTGGCACTCCCCGCAGGGCGTGGGCGTGGGCCCCTGTTCACAGTTCAGGCATCGCGCCAGAATCCGTGCACTGGTCGTCTTGCCACACCCGCGCGGCCCGCTGAACAGGTACGCGTGATTGACCCGGTTGTTCCGCAGCGCCTGCTGCAGCGGGTCAGTGACATGCTCCTGCCCGATGACCTCGGCGAACGACTCCGGGCGATAGCGGCGGTACAGCGCGAGAGACGACACGCATACGAGGTTATAGGCGGCCACTGACAACCGGGCCCGCCCGATCCGGGAACACAGAAGACCCCCCACGCACCCGCCAGAGCCAACCTACCCTTGCTGCCTTCCGGCCCTGGGGGAGTTCAGTCAGATAGCGCCGCGTGAGGGGCTGAGCCCCAGCCTACCCGATCGCCCGGGCCCCGAACGAGTTCGCAAGCACTCCCCGCCGTCATGTAATGTTTCCGGCGGAGGATTCGCCTAGAGGCCTAGGGCGCACGCTTGGAAAGCGTGTTGGGGGCAACCCCTCACGAGTTCGAATCTCGTATCCTCCGCTCCCGCCTGAACAGGCGAAACGAGAACCCCGGACCGCTTCTGCGGCCGGGGTTCTCGGCATGCCTTGGCCTCAGTTGCAGTCTCATTTATTTCCGACGTATGCGGCATTCTGTGCGGCATGACGACGAGCCTCCGGCGACGACGGTGGGGCCCCATCCAAGCGTTCGTTCGCCGACTTCCACGCTGGAGGCCGACGGCCAAGATCAGCCTCAGGTGACGCTTGACCCACATCGCAGGACGTGCCCCCAGAAACAACCCGCAGCCAGGTACGACCCTCGGGGTGGTCGCCGGAAACCGCCGACCGGGCAAGACGTTCCTGTTGGACCACGCCTGCCGTGCCGCTGGAGGGTTCCACTTCCGTGCGACCGAAGCTGCCGGCGCAGATCAACGTCGGGGAAGCCTCCGGGATCAACCATTCGCATCCTGAGCCTGACTGGTTCAGCGACCCTGGTAAGGGCACTTGCACCAGGAGTATGGTCTCTTGTATGGCGACGAAAAAGGTCACGGTGACGATCCCCGAAGATCTCCTCGACGAGATCCGCGCCGACGCAGCTGAGCGGGGCTTGTCGGCGTACGTCGCCGAGGCACTGCGCTTCAAGCGCGACCGGGACCGGCTGCAGGAGCTCGTGGACTGGCTGCAGGAGGAACACGGTCCCGTCACCGATGACGAACACGCGGAAGCGTTGGAGGCGCTGGCGGACCTCGACGCCGAGCACGAGCGCCGCCACGCCACCGCCAAGCGCAACGCCGGAGACGCCGCGTGAAGAAACAGGCGGGTGAGCACGGGCAGTCGCGGCTGCGCGTCTTCGTGCTCGACTGCGAAGCCCTGTCCCTCGCCGTGCGCGGTGACCGGAAGATGATCGCCTGGCTGGACCTCGCAGCGCGGGGCGAGGCCGAGGTGGTCACCTCTCCGATGACGCTGGTCGAGGCATACGACGGCAGAACCACCGAGCAGCGCTGGGACTGGGTTCTCTCGCGCCTCACGGTTCCCGAGATCGGGAAGGACGAGGCACGTCAGGCCCGTCGGCTCCTGGCCGACGCGAAGCTGCACGGACACAAGTACGCCATCGACGCGGTACTGGCCATCATCGCCCGACAGCAGAAGGGGCAGGTCACCGTCTTCACCTCGGACGTGGACGATCTGGAGCGTCTGGTCCCGGAGTCGATCGTCGTCAGGAAGGTATGACCCGCAGCGGACGGTCGACGAGGTCGGCCGACGTCGCCGCGGCGTGCATGCAGCACCCTTTCGTGTGACCTCATCGGCGTTGTCCGTCCGCCATCCTTGGATCCTGTGTGTGCCGGTTCCCTTGCGGACCCATCGTGCTCTTGGACGGCGAGGTGTTCCCCATCAGTAAGCCCAGCGGATCAACACTGGCCGCCTGGCTGCTCAGCCTTGACGCAGAGCGGCTGGAGAGGGTTCTCACAACAAGGACCGATGCCGTGTCCCCTCCGGAGCCGAGGTCGGTCGGCGAACTGGCGGACCGCCTTCAGCGGCCGGGGGCGGTGGCACAGGTGCTGCCCCGGCTCTCGCTCCCGCACCTGCAGGTGTCGGAGGCGATCGCGGCGCAGGCGCCCACCGCCCGCGACGCCTTGGCGGAACTGCTGGGAGCGGTGGACGGGGAGCGTGCTCGCGGGCTGGATGCGGCCCTTCAGACGCTGGCCGATCATGCGCTGGTCTGGCCGGACGGTGAGGGACTGCTGCGCATGGTGGCGCCCTTGCGACAGGCGTGGGACGCTCCGCTGGGACTGGACGCGCCGCTGCGTCAGCTGCTGAAGGACACCACCTCCGACGACCTTCGCCGCATGCTGGGGTCGTTGGGGATGAAGTCCGGTGGCACCAAGCAACAGCGGCTGGCGGACCTGGTGGACCACCACAGCGACCGGGAACGGATCGCCGAACTCGTGGCACGGGCTCCGGTGGCCACCCGCAAGCTGCTCGAGCGCCGGGCAAGGACCGCGCCGGAGCAGTCGGAGTTCATTGTGTTCGGGGCTCCGGGGATCGACTCGGAACCGGGTTCGCGATGGGCGCTGGAGCGGGGGCTGCTGGTTCAGGACCGTCGCGGGTACGGATCGGCTCGCATGCCGGCCGAGGTGGCACTCGCACTGCGCGGGCCCGGCTGGCGTGCTCCGTTCGACCCCGCCCCGCCCGACGTGCCCACCGTGTCCGTCACCCCGGCCGAGGTGAACCGCGAGGCGACGGCCGCTGCCATGGCGTTCGGTGCTCATGCCGCCTCGGTTCTCACAGTGTGCGCCGCCTCACCGCCGGCCCGGCTGAAGACCGGCGGGCTCGGAGCACGAGAACTCTCCCGGCTCGGCAAGGCGTCACGCTGTGACGACATCGTGGTACGCATCGTGCTCGAAACGGCGTACGCGGCCGGGCTGTTGGCCCGGGACGGCGACAGGGTCACAGCGACGGAAGGCTACGACGCCTGGGCGGAACAGGAACCGGCCGACCAGCTTGCAGTGCTTCTCCAGGCTTGGCGGACCTTGCGCCTCGCCCCTGGCCAGGCCAGGGGCGAAGACGGCAAGTCCCTGCCCGCGCTCGCCGGAACACCTCCCTGCGGCGGCTGTCTGCAGGCCCGGGAGGGTCTCCTCACCGCCACGGCACGGCTCCCGGTGGGGCAGGGCGTGAAGAGTCACGCGGACCTCGGCCCCCTCGTCGCCTGGCACCGTCCGCTCGCCGATCCGCTGCCCCAGGACTCCACGCCGTTCGCCACCGTGATCCGGGAGGCGGAACTGCTCGGCGTTCTCACCCGGGGCGCCCTGTCCCCCATCGGGACTGCCCTGTTGTCCACCCGGCCGGATGAGGTCGCCAAGGCGCTGACCGCCGCCTGCCGACGGCTGCTTCCCGCCGCCACCGCGGCCGCACGCTTCGGCGCCGACCTCACGGCCGTCGTCACCGGCACGCCGTCCGCCCGCCTCACCACGCTGCTGGACTCGGTCGCCGACCGCGAAGCCGGCGGCACAGCACCGGTGTGGCGGTTCAGTCCCGCCAGCGTCCGCCGGGCCCTGGACGCCGGCCGCACTTCCGACGCCATCGAAGCCGACCTGACCGCCGTCGCTGTCGCCCCTCTTCCCCAGCCACTGGCGTACCTGATCCACGACACCGCACGCGGTCACGGCCGGGTGCGCATCGCCCCGGCGGCCTGTGTGCTCCACAGTGAGGAGCCCTCCCTCCTGGCCGAGCTGGCCGCCCACCGCAAACTCGCCGAAATCGGCCTTCGCCACCTGGCGCCGACGGTACTGGTGAGCCGCACCCCGCTGGAAAAAACGCTCGCCGCCCTCCGAGCCGCGGGCTATGCCCCAGTCGCCGAGACCGCCGACGGGACGGTACGGGTCGAGAAGGCGCAGCGCCACCGTGCCGCCGCTCCCGTCCCCTCCCCGCGCCCGTCCGGCGGCCCCCCTCTCCGGAAGACCGATGACCGTACGGAGGAGACTCCGGCGACGGCCGACCTGCGTGCCCTGGCCACCCGGCTGAAGACCGCACCAGCAGCCACCCCGCGGCCGGACCCGTACAACGGCATCCCCTTCGACAGCGACACCGAGGAAATCATCGCCGGGTACGCCCGTCAGCTGTCCCTCACCGATGTCCGCCAGCTGGCTCATGCCGTCAACGAAGGCCAGGCGATCACCATCGAATATGTCGCCGCCTCGGGCAGCCGCACCATACGCACCCTCAGCGAGCTCGATCTCGACCCGCCCTACCTGTACGCCTGGTGCCACCTGCGCAACGACGAACGCGTCTTCACCCTCTCCCGCATTCACGCCGTCATGCCCGCGTAGCCACCGTCACAGGTGCTCACGCCTCTGTGGAAAGCGTGTTGGGGGGGAACCCCTCACTAGTTCGAATCTCGTATCCTCCGCCAGGGCTCGCCCATGCCATCGATGCTGGTCAGGCCATCACCGTCGAGTACGTTGCCACCTCGGGCAACCGCACCGTGCGCACCTTCAGCCGTCTCGCACTCGACCCGCCCCACCTTGAAGCCCGGTGCCACCTGAGGGACGCCGTACGCGTTTTCACCCTCTCCCGTCTCCCCGGCGTCACACCCGAGAGACAGTAGCGGTAGCGATAGTATCTCTATCGATACTATCTCCTGCGGGGGTATTCTCATGGGTCGTTTCATCGGGCGGGACCGGGAGCTGGGCGTACTCCGTAACGCCTTCCAGGCGGTTCAGGATGCCGTCGGGTCAGCGAAACCAGGTCAATGCATTCTCATGCGCGGAAGGCGACGGGTCGGCAAGTCCAGCCTCGTCGAGGAGTTCCTCCGGCGTACCGAGGCCCCGAACCTCTTCTTCACCGCGGCGGGCGGCACGGCGGAGGACGAACTGGCGGAGTTGCTGGACACCGTCGCCAGATCCTCCCTGCCGGAGCGGGAGCTGTTCTCGGAGGAGACCCCGGAGCAGTGGAATGCGGCATTCAGGCTGCTTGCGGAGATCCTGCCCGACGACAGTCCGAGCGTGGTCGTCATCGATGAGGTTCCGTATCTCATGGACCGCATCGACGCCTTCGAGGGCATGCTCCAGCGGGCATGGGACCGCCTCCTCAGCCGCAAACCCGTACTCCTTCTCCTGGTCGGATCCGAGCTGTCGATGATGGAGGCGCTGAACAGCTACGACCGCCCCTTCCATCAGCGGGGCCGGGAAATGGTCGTGGGGCCGCTGAATCCGGCCGACATCGGCGAGATGCTCGGACTTCCGCCGGCGGCCGCCTTCGACGCCGCGCTGATCACGGGCGGTCTCCCGCTGATCTGTGCGGAGTGGCGGGCCGGAGCGGATGTCTGGGAGTTCCTCCGCGACTCGCTGGACAACCCGATCTCGGCACTGCTGGTCTCCGCCGAGCGCTCCCTGGCCGCGGAGTTTCCACCGCAGGCGATGAGCAGGGAAGTCCTACGGGCCATCGGATCCGGGGAGAGAACCTTCACCAACATCGCGCGCGCCGCCGGCGGCATCGCCCACACCACTCTCACCCGGGCCACGGACGTCCTGACCGAGAAGCGGGTGGTGGCAGCCGAGCTGCCGCTCTCACTGCGACCGTCGAAGGAACGCCGCTACCGGGTAGCCGACCCCTACCTGCGGTTCTGGCTCGCGTTTCTCGATCCGCACATGGCAGAGATCGAGCGGATGCGGGGAGATCTCACCCTGAGCCGGATCAGGGAGCAGTGGACGAGCTGGCGGGGCCGCGCGATCGAACCCCTGGTCCGGGAATCCCTCGCCCGCCTCCTGCCGGACGGGCTTCTGCCCGCCGCCCCGGCGATCGGCGGGTACTGGACCCGCGGCAACGACGTCGAAATCGACCTGGTGGGCGCCGACCGGCAGCCGGTGGCCAAGCAGTTGCTCTTCCTGGGCTCGGTCAAATGGCTGGAGAATTCCACGTTCGACAACCACGACCTGGCCGCGCTGCAGAAGCACCGGGCGGCGATCACCGACGAGCCGGTACCGCTCGTGGCGGTCTCCCGCAACGGGATCAGCTGTTCCGGTCTTCAGGCGGCGTACGGCCCCGAGGAACTGCTCACCGCCTGGCGCAGGGCGTGAGCAGGGCTGGGCTCCTGCAGTCGCAGTTCTGGTCGCATTCGCCGCCTTCCGCGAATTCTCCGCCGATGTTCTCGGCGGCACCGGTGGCATCGCCGGAGTCTTCTCCACCCCGGCCGACTCCAGCCGCCTCGCGGCCTGTTCCCCGGATGTACGGGCAGCCGCCTGCCCGTACATCCGGGGAGGCGGCTGCCCGTCATGGCAGATCCCCGGCGTCGACGGGCAGTTCGGCCAGGCGCCACTCCAGCATGCCGTCGTTGAGGCGGATGGCACGCCGTCCGCGGTCGGTCAGCAGCCGCACCGCGTCGTAGGCGAGCACACAGTATTCGCCGCGGCAGTAGACGACGATCTCCGTCTCCTCGGGCAACTCGCCGATCCGGTCGGCCAGTTCCTCGACCGGGATGGACACCGCACCCGGGATGTGCCCGGCCCGGTACTCCTCCACCGGCCGCACGTCCAGCACCACCACGTCCCCGGCCGCCACCCGGGCGCGCAGCTCCTCCTGGCTGACCTCCGCCGCGCCGTCCTCACCGAGATAGGCGTCCCGCGCCGCGGGTACGGCGGTCTGGTGGGCCTCGGCGACCTTGCGCAGCAGCGCGAACAGCTGAGCCACGTCGTTTCCGGCGAGCCGGTAGTGGATACGCACGCCCTCGCGGCGGGTGGCGACGAACCCGGCCTGCTTGAGCGTCTGCAGATGCGCCGAGGCCGTCGTCAGGTTCAGCCCCGCCGCCTTGGCCAGGGCATCGACCGTGCGCTCGCCCTGAGCGAGCAGATCGAGCAGTTCCAGGCGCTTTCCACTGGCCAGCGCCTTGCCGCCGGCCGCGAACGCGTCGTACAGCTGCGCCTTCGTACCGGCCGTCGTGCTTCCCGCCGCTCTTCCCACCATGCCATCCTCCATAAATCCATGGAATAGTGTAGGTGATGGTGGGAGCCCTGGCCACAAGCCCACGCGCCCTCCCGCATCGGACCTTGGAGGACCTGATGAGCTTCGCCGACGACCACCTGATACCCCTGGTCGACACCGGGCTCGGCAACAGCGCCTACCTCGTCGACCTCGGCGACGGCCGCGCCTTGGCCGTGGACGCCAGCCGCGACCTGCGTGCCCTGCGGGAGGCTGCCGAGCGGCGCGGTCTGTCCGTGGCGTACACGGCGGACACGCATCTGCACGCGGACTTCCTCTCCGGCGCCGTCCAGCTCGCCCACGACCACGACGCGACTGTGCTGGCCTCCGCCGCCGGACACCGGGCTTTCGCCCACCGCGGTCTGGCCGACGGCGACGACGTCGACCTGGGCGGCCTGACCCTGCGAGCCCTGGCCACCCCCGGCCACACCGACGAGCACCTGTCCTTCCTTCTCCTGGACGGCGACACCGCGCTCGGCGTCTTCACCGGCGGCTCGCTGATCGTGAACTCCGCCGCCCGCACCGACCTCCTCGGCGCCGGCCGCACCGAGGAACTCGCCCGGGCCCAGTACCGCTCGCTCAGGCGCCTGGCCGCGCTGCCGGACGAGGTCGCGGTCTGGCCCACCCACGGCGCCGGATCCTTCTGCTCGGCCCCGCCCGGCAGCGAGCGCACCTCGACCATCGGCGCGCAGAAGCAGAACAACCCTCTGCTGGAAGCCCCGGACGAGGACACGTTCGTACGCCGCCTGCTGGCCGGCCTGGGCAGCTACCCGGACTACTTCGGCCGGCTCGCCGAGGCCAACCGGCGCGGCCCCTCCGTCCTCACCTCCACGCCTCTGCTGCCCGCCCTCGACGCCGGACAGGTCAAGTCGCTGCTTGCCGACGGCGGTCAGGTGGTCGACGTGCGCCCGGCGGCCGACTACGCGGCCGGCCACATCCCCGGCTCCCTGTCCATCCCGTTGCGCGCCCAGTTCGCCACCTGGCTGGGCTGGCTCCTGCCCGACAGCGTCCCGCTCGCCTTCGTGACGGGCGAGGACCAGGACCTCGACGAGATCGTCTGGCAGGCGCACAAGATCGGCTACGAGCGCCTGGCCGGACGTCTCGCCGGGGGCATGACCGCCTGGCTCGCCGACGGCAACCAGCAGACCACCACCCCGTTCGTCACCGCCGGCCGCGCCGGGAACCGCCCCTATGTCGACGTACGGCAGAAATCGGAGTTCGCCGCCGGACACGTCCCCGGCGCCGTGCACATCGAGCTCGGCGGCCTTGCCGCTCACGCCGTCGACGCCCCCGAAGGGCCGGTCGTGGCCTGCGGGCACGGCGAGCGGGCCATGACCGCCGCCAGCCTCCTCGAACGCGCGGGCCACACCGACATCGCCGTCCTCGACGGCGGACCGGCCGACTACGCAGCGGCCCACGGCCGGCAGCTCACCCGGGAAACCAGCGCGTGAACGCCACTCCCGCAACCACCACACCGGCCGACGCGTCCGGGCGGCCCATCCGCCTGGGCCTGCGCGAGAACTGGCTCCAGTTCACCCTGCTGGTCATCGTCAACGTCTGCGTCGGCGGCCTGGTCGGACTGGAACGCACCACCGTCCCGCTGATCGGCTCGCATGTCTTCGGCCTGACCAGCGACCTGGCCGTCTTCTCCTTCATCATCGCCTTCGGCGTCACGAAGGCGATGACCAACCTCGCCGCCGGGGCGCTGACCGCCCGCTTCCGCCGCAAGCAACTCCTCGTCACCGGCTGGCTGATCGGCATCCCCGTCCCCTTCGCCCTCGCATGGGCGCCGTCCTGGGGCTGGATCGTCGCCGCGAACGTCCTGCTCGGCCTCAACCAGGGCCTGACCTGGTCGATGACCGTCAACATGAAGATCGACCTCGTCGGTCCCACCCGCCGTGGCCTGGCCACCGGCCTCAACGAAGCCGCCGGTTACACCGCCGTCGGCGTCATCGCCCTCCTCACCGGCTACCTCGCCACCACCCACGGCCTGCGCCCCACCCCCGAACTCATCGGCGTCGTCTTCGTCGCCGCCGGACTCGCCCTGTCCCTCGTCGTCCGCGACACCGCCGCCCATGTCGCCCTGGAGCTCGCCCAGCACGCCAAGACCCTTGCCACCGGCGAGAACAGCGGCCTGGCCGCGACATTCGCCCGCACCTCCTGGCACAACCGCTCCCTGCGCGGCGCCAGCCAGGCCGGCCTGGTCAACAACCTCAACGACGGCCTCACCTGGGGCGTCTTCCCCCTGCTGTTCACCGACCACGGCCTCGGCCTCGCCGCCGTCGGCCTGATCAAGGGCCTCTACCCGATCCTGTGGGGCCTCGGACAGATCACCACCGGCCACCTCGCCGACCGCATCGGCCGCAAACCCCTGATCGTCTACGGCATGCTCGTCCAGGCCGGCGGATTCGTTCTCGCACTCGCCCTCCTCGGCCGCCCCCTGCTCGCCGGGATCCTCTCCGCGGTGTTCCTCGGCATCGGCACCGCCATGGTCTATCCGGCCCTGATCGCCTCCGTCTCCGACCACGCCCACCCCGCCTGGCGCGCAGGCGCCCTCGGCACCTACCGTTTCTGGCGCGACATCGGCTATGCCGTCGGAGCCCTGGTCGCCGGCATCCTCGCCGACGCCTTCGGCCTGAACGCCACCGTCATCGCGGCCGCCGCCCTCACCGCAGGCTCCGGACTGCTCGCCGCCCGCTGGATCACCGAACACTCCGCCCGATGAACACGCCCGGGCCGCCCAAGTCCTGCCGGTGGACGGTTGGTGCGCTCATGCTGCCGAGTCTGGAGGTTCGGCACCGGATCCGTCGTGGCGATCGCGGGCCCGTCCATGGCGGTGTGGTCGGCGTCCGCCTGCATCGGCGCGTTCATCCGTACGCCTTGTTGCAGGCGGAGAAGTTGGCGACTTGTTGCAGGCGGAGAAGTTGGCGACCTGACCCGACGCCCACGTCCCCCCACCACCCACACGGCCCACGGTGGCGGAGATCGCCGAACGTGCGGGGCCCGGACTCAGGAGCGGACCGATCATGACGGCGAGGGCGGGTGCCCGACCGCGCGGACGCCCCGAAGCTGTGGGCGGACATCGACCCGCGAGGTGACCTGCGGCATCGCCGGGCGTTCTCAGGGAGCCCCCGAAACCTCACCGGACGGTGGCATCCGCGCGTCCGCCTGCCGCGCTGTCACCCTGCCGCTCCGCGCGGGCCGACTCCCAGGGCCGGGCGGCGTCGATACAGCGCTGGGCGAGCCGAGGACCTGGCGGCGCCGGCGCCCGCGCCGCGCGATGTTCTGGCGAGCCTGGCGGGAACGGCCGACGGGGAGCGCGCCCGAGGCTGGACGCGGATCATCTCGTCGTCCTCGACCAGCAGGACGTCGCGCATACGCATCCCCTTCGACAGCGTGTCAGCCAGTCGGTACGTGCAGCCGTGGCTGCCGGGCGTCCTCCGCCCGCGCGGGTGGCGGCCCCTTCACAGCGCTGACGGCCGCATGGCCGCAGTAGGCGGCGTACCGGCGCTCGACCAGGCCGCTCAGCACGACCCGGACCGGGTAGTCGGCGGGCTCGCCGCCGGGGCAGCCGCCCTTCGACCCGGGCGCCTCCGTTGTTCAGCGCGCCGCACCCGGTCGGGCAGGCGGCGAGCGCAACGCATGTCCGGACATTCAGGGGAACGCAAAGCGGGCGGCCTCCCACCATGGCCCCGGCGCGGAGACTGCCGAGGGCTCACAACCCGTCCGGCTGGCACTGCGGGCACCACACCGTGGTCCGGCCTGCCATACGGGACCGGCACAGAAGGTCGCCGCAGCGCGGGCAGGTCGGGAAGAGGTCGTCACGGTGGCCGGTGAGCCAGGAATCGCGCCGCGGGACGCAGCCGGCGGCGACCGCGGAGCGCAGGGTGCGGCGCATGTGTGTGTACAGGCGACGGCGCTCTGCCCCGGTGAGATCGCTCGCCCGGCCGGTGGGGCGCAGCCTCGCATGCCACAGGATTTCGTCGGCAAGCAGATTGCCGAGTCCGGCCAGGACGGACTGGTCGGTGAGCACGGTCTTGACCCTGCCGCGGCGCGACGAGAGCACGGCCTCGAACTCCTTGAGGTCCACCGCCATCGCGTCGGGGCCCAGCCGCACCAGCAGCCGTGCGACGGCGCAGTCGTCGTCGGCCAGCCAGAGACCCTGGAGCTTGCGCTGGTCGCGGTAGCGGAGCTGCCGGTCGCCGCTCACGGTGAACAGGACGCGGTCGTGGGCCTCGGCCGCATCGGCGGGACGGCCGCAGACCAGTTGACCGGTCATGCCGAAGTGCAGCATGAGGGTGGGGCCTTCGCCGGTGTGGGCGAGCAGCCACTTCCCATGCCGTTCCGGCTCGGTGAATCGCCGTCCTTCCAGCGCGTGACGCAGCCGCCGCGCGCTCACCCCGTGCAATACGCCTGCGTCGCGCACATCGACGCGCTGGATGACCCGGCCCTTGGCGCAGGACTGGAGCACCCTGCGGAATCCCTCGACGTCCGGCAGCTCAGGCATGGAGGAAGCCCCTGTCCTGCGCCAGGACTCACCCGGTCGGTGGCTGGATGTAGTCCTCCAGGCGCGCCA
The DNA here is from genome assembly GCF_040298185.1 of Streptomyces sp. NPDC001634. Lineage (NCBI taxonomy): Bacteria > Bacillati > Actinomycetota > Actinomycetes > Kitasatosporales > Streptomycetaceae > Streptomyces > Streptomyces sp. NPDC001634. Next base: position 12,614 of record NZ_JBEOZU010000037.1, read on the forward strand.
CGGCGAATCCCTGCTCCTGGATGAGCTTGAGCAGTCTGGCGAACATCTGCGTCATGGTGGTGCCCTTGAGCTCCGAGGGCCCGCGGAAGTGCGCGAGGATGATGTCGCCGGGACGCAGCTTCTGGTCCGCCTCCTGGTACTGCATGCGGTGGATCTGCATGGACTCACGCCACCAGACGATCGCCCGGGGCCCGCACTCCCCTACGGCGATCTTGGTGTTGTAGTTGTACGCGCCGTAGGGCGGGCGGAACAGCAGCGGCGCGGTGCCGTACTCCTTGGTGAGGATCTTCTGATCGCCGCACACCTCTTCCTTCTGGCGGGCCAGCGGGACGGTGTTCATCGCGGGGTGGTGCAGGGTGTGGTTCTCGATGGGGTTGCCCAGCGCCTGCAGCTGTTTGAAGTAGGCGTAGTCCGACTTGATCGCGTCGTTCATCAAGAACATCGTGATCGGGATCTTCAGGTCCCGCATCATCTCGACGAACTTCGGGTCCTTCTCCTGTCCGTCGTCGACGGTTATGAAGACGACCTTCTGCGAGGTCGGAATGTGTGTGAAGACCGGAACCGTTCCGGTGGCGGAGAGTTTCACCGGCTTGTCGGCAGGGGGCTTCGGGGACGCGGGCAGCGGCGTCAGGCCCCACTTCCGCCAGGCGGCGGCGCCCGCGGCACCGGCGGCGCTGGGCGCGCTGCTGGGGGTGGCGGCGGGCTGGGACGCGTGGGCGGCTGCCCGACCGGTTCCGCCGCCACCGCCCGCGTCGCAGCCGCCGACTGCCAGGGCCGCCACGGTCGCGCCCGCGACTGCCCCGTAGAAGCCCCGCCTCTTGTACCGCATCACCGCGCCGGTCCCCCGTAGCTGACGTGCCGTTCCTGACTCCGCTGGAAAGGTGGCCCGGCCGTGCAGAGATCCGGCCGTAGCACCTGACGAACAAGTAGATGGAGCTCATGACGTCCGGGTTGCGCCGCCCGGCACGTCCGGGCTCGCTCAGCGGTGTTATGAAGGGTACATGGAGGTATCTTTCGGGCGAGTCCGGACTCCATCGCGTCATCCGCTCACCGGGCACCGGAGCGGTCGTGGCACCTCCCTGCTCAACCCGCGCAGTGCGGCCGGGCAGGTGTTCCTCCTCCAGGCCGTGATCGTGGTGCTGCTGGTCGTGGCCGCGGTGGCGTCCCTGGTGCTCCAGGCGGCGCGGGACGCCCTGCGGCAGGGACGCCGGGAGTCGCTCGTCGCGGCCGAGTCGTTCGCGAGTGCCCCCGGGGTGGTCCGGGCGCTGCGGGGCCCGGACCCGACCGCGGTGCTGCAGCCGAAGGCCGAGGCGGCGCGGAAGAGAGCAGGCCTCGATTTCGTCATCGCCCTGAACACAAAGGGCATTCGTTATACGTATCCCTACCCGCAGGAGATCGGGAAGAAGTTCGTCGGCAACATCAAGCCGGCGCTGGAAGGCCACACCGTCATCGAGCAGGCCGGCGGGCCGCCCCTGCCCGCCGGCAGGGGAACGGACGTACAGGCGGTGGTCCCGGTGACCGACGCACACGGCAAGGTCGTCGGCCTTGTCTCCGCCGGACTCACGGTCAGGAACGTGTCGCAACTCTGGATGCCACAGCTCCCGATCACCCTGGGCGTCGGCGCGGTCGCGCTGGCGTTGGCCACGGCCGGAACCATGCTGGTGGCCCGGCGGCTGAGGCGGCAGACGCTCGGCATGGCACCGGCGGAACTTGCGCAGATGTACGAGCACCACGACGCGGTCCTGCACGCGGTACGGGAAGGGGTGCTGATCATCGATGCCGACACCCGGCTGCTGCTGGTCAACGAGGAGGCGAAGCGGCTGCTGAAACTGCCGGCGGATGCGCGGGGGCGCCTCGTGCGGGAGCTGGGACTGCCGGACGGGATCACGCGGCTGCTGACGTCGCCCGACGCGGTCACCGACGAGGTGCGTCGCGCGGAGGACCGCTTGCTGGCGGTCAACAAGCGGCCCACGTTCCCGCAGGCGGTCGGGGGCGGCAGCGTCGTGACGCTGCGGGACACCACGGAGCTGGTGGCGGTCTCGGGGCGGGCCGAGACGGCGCGGGAGCGGCTGAAGCTGCTGTACGAGGCCGGCGTGCGGATCGGGACGACGCTGGATGTGGGGCGTACGGCCCAGGAGCTGGCCGATGTGGCGGCGCCGCAGTTCGCCGACCTCGTCACGGTGGATCTGCTGGACTCGGTGCTGCGGGGGTGGGAGCCGACGGCGGAGGGATGGCGGCGGCTGCGGCGTGCGGCAATCGGCGGCGAGCAGCAGATGATGCCCGTGTATCCGATGGGCGAAGTGATCAACTTCTCGATGGGAACCCCGCAGATGCGGACGCTGCAGCAGGGGCGGGGCGTGCTGGAGGCGGATCTGCAGCAGGCGCGTGGCTGGCAGGAACAGGATCCCGATCGCGCCCGGAAGGCCCTGGAGCGCGGGTTGCATTCGCTGGTGACCGTGCCGCTGCAGGCTCGGGGTGTACCGCTGGGTGTGGCGAACTTCTACCGGAGGCGGAACTCCCCGGCGTACGAGCCGGAGGATCTCTCCTTCGCGGAGGAGCTGGCCGCGCGGGCGGCGGTGGCCATCGACAACGCCCGGAGGTTCACCCGGGAACACGCGATGGCGGTGACGCTGCAGCGCAGTCTGCTGCCGCGGGGGCAGCCGGAGCAGGACGCGCTGGAGGTGGCCTGGCGGTATCTGCCGGCGGAGGCGGGCGTGGGCGGGGACTGGTTCGACGTCATCCCGCTGCCCTGCGCACGAGTGGCGCTGGTGATGGGCGACGTCGTCGGCCACGGGCTCCATGCGGCGGCGACGATGGGGCGGCTGCGCACCGCGGTGCACAACTTCTCCACGCTGGACCTCCCTGTGGACGAGGTGCTCGGGAACCTGGACGACCTGGTCGTACGCATGGACAAGGAGGAGAGCACCGGCGAGGCCGCGGAGGGGCATGAGGGAGAGGGGGTGACGGGAGCGACGTGCCTGTACGCGATCTACGACCCGGTGGCAGGGGAATGCACGATGGCCCGTGCGGGACACCCCGACCCGGTGGTGGTGTGCCGGGACGGGACCGTCACCCGTCCCGACGTGCCGGCCTCGGCCCCGCTCGGACTGGGCGGCTACCCCTTCGAAACCGCCGAGCTGCGTCTGCCCGAAGGTTCACAACTGGTGCTGTACACCGACGGCCTGGTGGAGAACCGCAGCCGTGACATCGACACCGGGCTGGACGATCTGCGCCGGGCCCTGCAAGAGGCCGCGGGCAGCGCTCCGCAGGATACGTGCCAGGCGGTGCTCGATGCGCTGAAGCCGGCACACCCCTCCGACGACATCGCGCTGATGGTGGCGCGGACCCGGCTGTTCCCGCCCTCGCGCGTGGGCGAGTGGGACGTGCCCTCGGATCCCGCGGTGGTTCCCTCGGTGCGGGCGCGCTGCAGGGGGAAGCTGCACGAGTGGGGGATGGAGGAGAGCGGATTCACCACGGAACTGATCCTCAGCGAGCTGGTCACGAACGCGATCCGGTACGGATCACCACCGGTCAGAGTGCGGCTGCTGCACGGGCGCTCTCTGATCTGCGAGGTGTCGGACGGCAGCAGCACCTCGCCGCGCCTGCGGCGGGCGGCGACCACGGACGAAGGCGGGCGGGGACTGTTCCTGGTGGCGCAGTTCGCCCAGCGGTGGGGGACGCGGTACACAACCGGCGGCAAGGTCATCTGGGCGGAACAGGCTCTTCACGACGGCGCATCCGCCGCCTCGGGCCACACACCGGCCGACGTTCTCCTCGAGCAGTTCGGTGATCTGACGTAAGTGGAATATCGCGGTACTGCGAGGGAGGCTGTTGCCATGCAGTCCCTGTCGGGCACATCTCCTCGATCCGCGGGCGGCCATCGGCGCGTCCTCCTCGGATTCGAGCAGTGTGTGCCGTTCGCGGTCGTACTCGTCGCGCTGGGCATCGAACTCTCGCCTGCGCATTTCCTGTACACCGGCCCCATTCTCACCGCGGTGCCGCCGCTCGCCGCGCTGAGCATGGGCCCCACGAGCACTCTCCTGGCAGCGACCGGTGCCATGAGCGTCACCATCACGTCCGCCACCATCCACGACTCGTGGGGTCTACAGGTCTACAGCAACCTTCTGGGACTCCTCGTGGTGTCCGTGGCATGTGTCACGATCAGTAATCTCATGCGTTCGCGCAGACAGCACGAGCTCGACCAGATACGGCGTGTCTCCGAAGCGGCCCAGACGGTCCTGCTGCGGCCCGTATGTCCACGGCTGGGCCCGGTCCGTGCCGCGAGCGTCTATCTCGCGGCCGAGGCGGGTGCCCAGATCGGCGGTGACCTGTACGAGGCCGTGCAGACGCAGTACGGGGTGCGGATGATCGTGGGTGACGTCCGGGGCAAGGGCCTGCCCGCGGTGCGTGCGGCCGCGGCCGTGCTGGGGGCGTTCCGGGAGACGGTCCACTACGAGCACGACCTGGCCGAGGTCATCAACCACTGTGCTGCCGCGCTGCGGCGGGAGTGCACCGCGGCCGGTCACGACGAGGAATACCGGACGGAGTGTTTCGTCACCGCGCTCGTGGCCCAGATACCGGGCGGATCCGTGGTCCAGCTGGTCAACCGCGGCCATCCGGCTCCGCTGGTGCTGCACCGGGGCAAGGTCCATGCGCTGGGCCCCACGATGCCGCTGCCGCCCCTCGGCCTGGAGGACCTGATGACCGTCCCCGCTGCCGCGACGGAGAGCCATCCGTTCCTGCCGGGCGACCGTCTGCTCCTGCACACCGACGGCGTTGCGGAGGCCCGCAACAACTCCGACGACTTCTTCCCCCTGCCCGAGGCCATGGAAGCGGTGCACGCCGGTACCCCGCAGGAGTTCCTCGAACAGCTGCAGCAGCGATTGATCAGCCATTGCCACGACTGCCTGGCGGACGACGTGGCCATGATCCTCATCGACCGGCTCCCGCAGGAAGCCGACGCACAGGCCCCCGCCACCGCCTCGACCGGCCACCGGCCCTGACCGCCACGCCCCTCGTGCCGGCCGGGGGCGACGACGGTCTCTCCCGGAACCGACCCTCTCCTGGATCCGCCCCTCTCCTGGATCCGCCCGCCTCCTCCGCCTCCTCGCCGGAGCGTGCGCTGAGCGCGGTGCCGAGAGGAGGGCCGCCCCGCGGCTCACCGCGAGACGGCCCTCATGCGAACCGCAGGAGCCACGGCATCACCGCTCCCGCGGCTCCCGCACCACCGCCACCTCGCCGGGCGCCACCGTCACCGTGCCCGGTACCGGCTTGCCCGTGAGGAGTTCCACCGCGCCGTCCGCGACGGTCACCTCCGCGCCCCGGCCCGTGTGGTCGATCACGAACAGGTAGTCCGCGGACGAACCCCGGCGCCGGACCACCTCCACGCCCTCCGGGGCCGTGCGGACCGGAGCCACGCCCGCCTCCGTGCGGATGCGGGTCAGCAGGGACGCGAGGGTCGCCGGGTCCGGGTGCGTGGCCAGGTACCAGGTGGTGCCCTCGCCGTAGGAGTGGCGCGTCACCGCGGGGACGCCCTTCAGCGGGCCGTCCTCGTACGACGTCACCGCCTCGGCCCCCTCCAGACGCACCCGTTCCGACCAGAGCAGGGCCGTGCCGCCCCCGCTCAGGGGCACCTGCTCACCCGGCAGCAGCGGGAAGAGCTCGTCCGACCTGACCCCCAGCGCCTGCCGGAAGGCCCCCGGGTAGCCGCCCAGCCGTACATGGGCGTTCTCGTCCACCGCCCCGCTGTGGAAGCCGATCGCCAGCGTGCCGCCGCGCTCGGCGAAGCCGGTGAGGTTCGCCGTGCCCTCGTCGTCGACCAGGTACAGGCTGGGGACCAGGACCAGGCGGTACGGCGACAGGTCCGCGTCCGGGCGTACGAAGTCCACCGCGACGCCCTCGCGCCACAGCGGCTCGTACCAGGAGCGGACGAGGTCCTGGAAGCGGAGTTCGGCGCTCGGCTGGGAGGGGAGTTCCAGGGCCCAGCGTGCGTTCCAGTCCCAGACGACGGCCACCTCGGCCGTGCCGGTGCTGCCGCGTACCTCGGCGAGCGCCTTCAGGTCCGCGCCCAGGCGGACCACGTCACGCCAGATCCGGCTGTCCGTGCCCGAGTGCGGGAGCATCGCCGAGTGCCACTGCTCGGCGCCCGCCTTCGAGGCCCGCCACTGGAAGTAGGCGATGCCGTCCGCGCCGTGCGCCACGTGCGCGAGGGCATTGCGGCGCAGCTCCCCGGGGCGCTTGGCGCGGTTGACCGGCTGCCAGTTCACGGCTCCCGTGGAGTGTTCCATCAGCAGCCAGGGGCCGCCGGCCAGCGAGCGCACCAGGTCGCCGCTCATGGCCACGTCGATCTCCGAGGCGGGGTCGGCGGACATCAGGTAGTGGTCGTTCGAGACCACGTCCAGCTCCGGGGCCCAGCGCCAGTAGTCCAGCGCGTCGAAGTTCTGCATCACCATGAAGTTGGTGGTGGCCGGTATGTCCGGGGCCGCCGCGGCCAGCACCTCGCGCTCCGCCGTGCACAGCGACAGCAGTTCGTCCGAGCAGAAGCGGCGCCAGTCCAGCTGGTGGGTCGGGTTGGGGACGGCACCCGTCGCCCGCGGGGGCAGGATCTCGTCCCAGTCGTAGTACCACTGGCTCCAGAAGGTGGTGCCCCAGGCGTGGTTGAGCGCCGCGAGGTCGTCGCCGTAGCGCGCCCGCAGCCAGCGGCGGAAGGACTCCGCGCTCGTGTCGCAGTAGCACTCGGCGTTGTGGCAGCCGTACTCGTTGTGGATGTGCCACATCGCCACCGCCGGATGGTCCGCGTACCGCTCGGCCAGCGCGCCCGCGATGCGCAGGGCGGCCGTGCGGTAGGCGGGACTGCTCGGGCAGAAGGTCTGACGGCTGCCGTAGGAGAGGGTGCGGCCGTCGCGGTCCACCGGCAGTGCCTCCGGATGGGCCCGGAAGAACCAGGCGGGCGGGGCGGCCGTGGGGGTCGCGAGGTCGGCGGCGATGCCGTTCTCGTGCAGCAGCCCGAGGAGCCGGTCCATCCGCGAGAAGTCGTAGCTGCCCTCGGCCGGCTCCAGCAGCGCCCACGAGAAGATGCCGACGCTGACCATGGTGACCCCGGCCTCGCGCATCAGGCGCATGTCCTCGGCCCAGACCTCCTCGGGCCACTGCTCGGGGTTGTAGTCGCCGCCGTAGGCGATGCCGGGGACGGAGAGGGTGCGCTTCGCGCTCACTGGGCGCCTCCGGAGGAGAGCAGTCGGCGGGTCGTGGTCACGCCCCATTCGTCGAGCGAGAGCAGCCGGTCGCTGGAGGCCATCAGGCCGCCGGTGGCCTCGACGTGCGCCGCCCAGCGCTCACGGGTCTCCACGGCGGGGCGGGCCATCAGACAGTCGGGGTCGTTGATCCAGAGGCGGCCGTGCTGCCACTGCCGGCCGGCGCCGGTGAACTCGGCGGGGTCCTGGCCGGGCTGGCTGTAGTCGTCGGCCTCGGGGCGTCGGTGCGGGGCGGTGTCGGGGCTGACACGCATGGCGTCGAACAGCCCGATGGAGGGCAGGATCGGCGCGCCGCAGCCCAGCAGATACGCGTCCGGGCCGATGGCGTCGCGGACGATGCCGATGCCCTCGCGGTACGCCGTCAGCGCGTCGGCGCCGGAATGGCGTACGCCGTCCAGCGCGCCCGCGTAGAGGAAGTCGACCTTGAAGTAGTCGTAGCCCTCGACGCGGAGCGTGGTGAAGACATGCGCCAGGTACGCCGCCGCGTCCGGGTGCGTGGTGTCCAGGACGTACAGATCGTGACCCCAGTTGCGGCCGGCGTGCAGCGGGGCGCCCTCGGGGTCCCGTACCAGCCAGTCGGGGTGGGACGCGGCCAGTTCGCTGCCGGGGGCCACCAGGAACGGCGCCGTCCAGATGCCCGCCCTGCGGCCGCGGGCGCGGATCGCGTCGGCGATGCCGGCGCGGGAGCGGAAGCGGCCGGAGAGGGTGAGCCAGTCGCCGAGGGCGCTCTGGTAGCCGTCGTCGATCTGGACGACGTCGACGGGCAGGTCGAGGGTGTCCATCGCACGGAGGTTCTCGTGAATGTCGTCCTCGGTGACCTCGGTGAAGTACTCGTACCAGGAGCACCAGACCGTCGGCGCCGGGCGCGGGGCGGGCAGCCCGAGGCCCTCGGCCCAGTGGGCCAGCACGGACTGGATGTCCGTGTGGGTCCGCTCCTTCACCGGCCCGTCGGCCTCGATCTCGGCCCGGTCACCTGTGACGGTGAGGCGGATGGACGGCACCTCGCGCTGCGGGTCGGCCGCCGCCCACAGCCGGACCGGGGAGCCGTCGCCGGGGTCGAGCGCGAGCAGGCCCTCGCCCTGGAAGGTCCCGGCGGGGACGGTGCGGCCGGGGCGGTAGCAGACGGTCGCCCAGTTGTCGTTGGTCGGGCGGTACGGGGCCGCGTCAAGGGCGTAGGCGCCGCTGGGACTCCAGGACTGCCACCCCTCCTCGTGGACCCGGGCGGTGCCCGGGTCCACGAGGACCGAGGCGACGAGGGTGAACGGGTTGTGCACGGGGTTCTCTTTCAAGTGGAGCGGGGTCAGCCCTTGTTGGCGCCGAGGGTCAGGCCGCTGACGAACTGCCGCTGCAGCACGAAGTACACGATCAGCGTCGGGATCGCGGTGAGCAGGGCGCCGGCGGCGACCAGGTTGGGGTCGGTGAAGTACTGCCCGGAGAGGTTGTTCAGCGCCGAGGTGATCGGCATGTTCTCGCCGGTCGAGATCAGCACGATGGCCCAGAAGAAGTCGTTGTAGATCCAGATGGACAGCAACGTCGCCAGGGCGGCCATCGCGGGCTTGCACAGCGGCAGCACGATCTGCCAGTACATCCGCCACACCGACGCGCCGTCGACCAGCGCGGCCTCGGTCAGCTCGTGCGGCAGCATGCGCATGTAGTTGCTCAGCACGAAGGCGCAGAAGCCGGACTGGAACGCCACATGGATCAGCACCAGGCCGAGCGCGGAGTCGTACAGCTTGCCGCTGACCGTGATGCCGGGCAGGTTGATCAGCAGGTACATGCGGTACAGCGGGGTGATGATGACCTGCTGCGGCAGCAGGTTGCCGGCCGTGAACACCAGCAGCAGGAAGATGTTGAGCCGGAAGTCGAAGCGGCTGACGTAGAACGCGACCATCGACGACAGCAACAGCGTCAGCAGCACGGCCGGCACCGCGATCAGCAGCGTGTTGCCGAAGTAGTGCATCATGTCGGACTGCTTGAACGCGTTCGTGAAGTTGTCGAAGTTCAGCTTGTCCGGCCAGGAGACGTAGCCCTTGTTGCTGGTCTCCGAGTACGGCCGCAGGGCCGCGAAGATCGCCCACAGCAGCGGGGCGAGCCAGGCCAGCGAGGTGACGACGAGGAACACGTGCAGCAGCACCCGGGCCGGGCGCAGGGGGGTGCGCTGCCGGGCGAGCGCGGCGGTGGGGGTGCTCATGCGCGCCGCTCCTTCCGGAAGGTCGCGATCAGGTACGGGATGATGACCGCGAGGGAGATGACCAGCAGGACGACGGCGATCGCGGAGCCGTATCCGATCCGGCTGGACTCGCCGATGATGTTGTTGGTGATCAGGATCGACAACAGCTCGGTGCCCTGGGCGCCCTTGTTGAAGACGAACACCAGGTCGAAGGCGCGCAGCGCCTCGATGATGGTGACGACCAGGACGACCGTGTTGGTGGGCCGCAGGGTGGGGAAGATGACGTTCTTGAACGTCTGCCACTCGTTCGCGCCGTCCAGCGACGAGGCCTCCCGCAGGGACGGGTCCACACCCTTCAGACCGGCCAGGTAAAGGATCATCATGTAGCCGGTGTGCCGCCAGGACGCGGCGACCAGGACGGCCCACAGGTTCAGGTGCGGGTCGCCGATCCAGTCGATGTAGTGGCCGGGCTTGTTGGCGCCGATGAGGCTGTTGATCAGACCGGTGTCGGGGTTGTAGACGAGCTGCCAGACGAATCCGGTGACCGCCAGCGACACCACGACCGGAAGGAAGAACGCGGTCTGGTAGATGCGGCTGAAGCGGATCTTCTTGTCCAGCTGCACGGCCAGGAACAGGCCCATCGGCGTCGGGATCAGGATGAGCACGACGAACCAGATGATGTTGTGCTCGACGGCGGGCCAGAACTGCGGGTTGTCGCTGAACAGCTGCTTGAAGTTGTCCAGCCCGACCCATTTGATCGAGTCGAAGCCGATGCCGTCCCAGGTGGTGAAGGCCAGGGCGATCGAGGCGAGAGCGGTGACCCAGACCAGGGCCACGTGCAGAACCGTGGGCACGCCCGCCATGAAGGCGAGCGTGATGCGGTCACGGCGGGTCAGCAGGCGCTTGTGGCCCTGCGGGGCCCGCTTCTTCTCATGCGCGGGGCCCGGAGGCGGCACGGCGGCCGCCTCCGGGCTCTTCGTGGTCGTGTCGGCGGTCATCAGGAGGCGAAGATCGTCTTCTTCTGGCGCTCGATCGAGGACAGCAGGCTGTCGACGCCCTTGGGGTCCTGGAGGAACTTCTGCAGAGCGGGCTGCATCACCGTGGAGGTGAAGTCCGGCCGGGAGTCGCGGTCCATGAACTGGGTGAGGGTCTTGGCGCCGCTGATCATCTCGTACGCCTTCTTCTGCAGCGCCGTGTACGAGGAGGTGTCGGCCTTGCTGGAGGCGGCCACCACGCTGGAGTCGGCCTTGAGGTAGATCTGCTCGGCCGCCGGGGTGCCCAGGTACTCCAGCAGCTTCACGACACCGTCGTGGTTCTTCGGGGCCTTGCTGACCATGAAGCCGTCGGTGGGCGCCTCCACGGTGTCCTGACCGTACGCGGAGTTGATCTCCGGGAAGGCGAAGAAGTCGAGGTCGTCCAGGTCCGCCTTGTTGGTGAACTGCTGCGCCACGAAGGAGCCCAGCAGGTACATGCCCGCCTTCTTCGACACCAGCGTCTGCGCGGCGTCCTGCCAGGTGCGGCCCATGAAGCCGTCCTGGTGGTACGGAAGGAGCTCGGCCCAGTGGTCGAAGACGGCCTTCACCTTGGCGTCGGTCCAGGCGGCCTTGCCCGCCATCAACTGGACATGGAAGTCGTAGCCGTTGAGGCGGAAGTTGATCTGGTCGAAGGTGCCCATCGCCGGCCAGGCGTCCTTGTCACCGAAGGCGATCGGGACCAGGCCGTCCTTCTTCATCTGCTTGCACAGGGCCACGAGCTCGTCCCAGGTGGTGGGGATCTTGTAGCCGTGCTGCTGGAAGACACTCTTGCGGTAGAACAGCGCCCACGGGTACGTGTACAGCGGCACGAAGTAGTACTTGCCGTCCTCGCCCTTGCTGAGCTTCTTCATCGCGTCGGGGAAGTTGTCCCCGATCTTCGCCCACACGTCGTCGATCGGCGAGGCGAGCTTCTTGGCCGCGAAGAACTGCATGCGGTACCCGGCGAACCAGTTGAACACGTCGTCCGGCGTGCCCTGCAGATACGAGTTGATCTGCTCCTGGAAGGTGTTGTGGTCCTTGGTGTTCACCTGGACCTTGATGCCGGACTGCTTCTGGAAGGCCGCGTAGATGTCGGCGAACGCCTTCTTCGGCACGGCGTCCGAGGCGTTGGAGCCCAGCGTGACGGTCTTCGAGTCACCGGACCCGCTGCTGCCGGCACAGGCGCTCAGCAGGGGAATCCCCGCACCGGCGAGGACAGCCGCGCCGCCGACGCCGCGCAGCAGGGAGCGGCGGCTCGGGCCGGGAACGGAGAGACCGGAGGGAGTGTGGTGCATGACGGCTCCTGGGGGCAGGTGGGCGGTCCGGTGGCTCTCTGCTGATCGGGTCAGAATCAATCAGAAACCAACTTGACCGAACATCGTGGCCGTCATAAGACTCGCCAATCGGGTTATACGTCAAGAGCTACAGTCGCCCGTTTTTGAAACGTAATCGACACCACCTTGATCACAACCGCTAACAAGCGGACGGCTGGCAGGAACTGCCCATGCCGGGACCGCCTCACACCCGTGATCGCTCCCCCGCAGGTCACGCGCGTGGGCGTGCGGTCAGAAGGCGATCTGGGGAGGCTTCCGGCCAGGCCGGAGGGAGCGCATGAGGGGCCCGGCACGGTCCCGGCGGAGGGTTCTCGTCCCGGTGTGCGTCCGGACTCCCTGAAGCAAACACTTTCCGTCACCATTACCGGGTGACGCAGCGTCACCTACCGGCTCGTCAGCCGATGCGCACCGTCTTCGACACGGTGACCTGGTCGATGTCGGTCGTGCGGACCGTCGCCTTCATCGTCCAGACGCCCGCCAGCGGGAGGTTCAGCGCGTCGGCGGCCCAGTAGCCGCCACGGTCGGTGAGCTTCGCGTCGAGGGGCCCGATGTTCCGTTCCTTGAACGTGAAGGTGAGGCGCAGTTCGGGGACGGTCGCGATGCCTCCGTCGGGGCCGTAGAGCACCGCCTGGACCTGGTTCTCGCCCACCCGGCCCGGTGTCAGCTCGATCTGCACCTTGCCGTGCCCGCCGGGCGTGCCCACGTCGAACGGGATCATCGTGGTGGAACCGAGGGGCTGGTCGGCCGCGACCGTCGACGCCGCCGCCTCCGTCGCCGCGCGGCCCGGCTGTGTACCCGTCAGCAGCGTCGTGATCACGAGCACCACGATCCCGATCGTGATCTCCGCCAGCACCGAGCGGCGCAGGGCCCGCCGGTACGGCCCCGGGTCCTCCGCGGTGTCCCGCCCGTGCCCGGAATCCGTGTGTCCGGTCTCCGGGCCCCGGTCCGTGCCCGCCGTCTCCGGGTCCCGAGCGCCGGTCCGTACCTCCACGGCGTCGGCGTCCCTCAGGGCGCCCTCCGCCCGTCCCGTCGCCGCCCCGACCGGCTCCGGTACCCGCTCGGGAACCGTGACCTCCGCGGCCGGCACGGCGAGCCGCGCGGTCCAGCGGCGCGAGTACGCCGCCGCCGCCAACAGGAGCACCACCGCGACCAGCTTGGCCGTCAGCAGCCTGCCGTACTGCGTGGAGGTGAGCGCGTCGAGGGAGCCGAGGCCGCGCCAGGACTGGTAGACGCCGGTGGCGACCAGAACGGCGACCGCCGTGAAGGCCAGGCGCGAGAAACGGGCGACCGCGGGGGCCGGGAGTTCCTCGGGCGTTCGGTACAGCGCGCCGATCAGGGCCGCCAGGCCCCCCAGCCATACCGCCATCGCCAGCAGGTGCAGCACCGCCGAGGTCATCGCCACCGGGACCTGGATGCCGGCGGACGCGTGCTCGGCCACCGCCCAGGTGAGGGCCAGGGCGAGCGACAGCAGGCTCACGATCGCAAAGTGCAGCCGGCCGCCGAGGGCCGGTCCGCCGGCGGTCCGGGGGCCGTCCGCGGCCGGGCCGTCGTCTCCCGTCCGCTCGTCGGCCCGCGCAGGCGTCGGCTGGGTCCGCCCCTTGGACCGCGCAGGTATCAGGCCCGCGCGTCCCGCGACCAGGGCCGCCACTGTCAGCACCACCATCCGCGCAAGCAGCGCGAATCCCGGGCGGCTCGTCGCCGCCTCGCGCAGCACCGTGGGGTCGAAGGCCGTCGCGGGGCCGCTGCCGCGCTCGTACGGGCCCCGGAGCAGCAGCAGCGCGAGCGTGGACGCCAGCAGCGTCCACCAGCCGCCCACGAGCAGACCGCGGGCCGCGCCCACCCCGGTCACCATCGCGAACGCGACCACGCCGAGCAGCAGGGCCAGCCCGCCGTACGCGACGTAGCGGGCGAGGTCGTAGAGCGTCGTCGAGGCGGCGTCCTGGGCCTCGTCGGACGGCAGGACCGCCTTCGTCGCCGTCTGCTTGCCGACGGAGAACGTGAGGGCGCCGGACACCGGGTGGCTGTCCGCCGACACCACCCGCCAGGCCACGATGTACGTGCCCTGAGCGAGGCCGGAGGGGAGCGTGACCGTCGCCGTGTCCGACCGGCCGTCGGCATGCTCCTGCTTGCCCGTGTGCACCCGTCGGTTGCCCGGGTCGAGCACACGGATGGAGTCGTCCAGCAGACCGACGGACTCGGTGAAGGTGAGGGTGACCGCCTTCGGCGCCGTCTTGAGCACGCTGCCGTCCGCCGGATCGGTGCCCTTCAGCACGGCGTGCGCGGACGCGGAACCCGCGCCCGCCAGGAGGAGCAGCGGGATCACGAGCAGCACGAACGCGAGGTGACGCAGCCGCCCCTTGTCCTCGGCCGTCCCCGGACTCCCCCCGCCCACACGTCGTGCGCCCACGTCTTGTCTCCCGTATCGGCCTGTCCGGGTCTCGGTTACGTACGGACGCGGCAGGCCCTGTGCTCAGTGCGACGGCGAACGTCGGCCGTCCGTACGAGAGTCACACCATCATCGCCCGGACCCGCGTCACCACGTGGGCCGGGCCGAGACCCCGCCGTCCACCACCAGGTCATGGCCGGTGATCCAGGACGCGAGCGGCGAGGCCAGGAACACACAGGCGTCGCCGATGTCCTCCGGGCGCCCCAACCGGCCGGTGGGCGCCGCCCGTTGCCACCGGCGTACCCCCTCCGGCCAGGCCTCGCTCAGTCCCTCGCGCTGGATCAGGCCGGGCGAGACGGTGTTGACGCGGATGCCGTACGGGCCGTACTCGAGGGCCGCCGACCGCGCGTGCATGACGACGGCCGCCTTGGAGGCGCAGTAGTGGGCGTGCAGCGGCGCGGGATGCGAGGCCTCGATGGAGGCGATGTGCGTGATGGTGCCGCCGCCCGCCCCGCGCATGACCTCCACCGCCGCCTGGGTGCACGCGAACACGCTCGACACATTGGTGTCGACGACCGCCCGCCAGTCGGCCGTCGTCATCCCGGCAAGCTCCTGCGTCGGCTGTACCCCCGCGTTGTTGACCAGCGCCGTCAGGCGGCCTCCGCCCCAGTCCGCCGCCTCGCGCACCAGGAGCCGGCACTCCTCCTCGACGGTCAGATCGGCCCGCAGCACGACGGCCCGGGCGCCCGTGTCGCGGATGCGCGCGGCCACGTCACGCGCCGCGTCCACCGACGTACGGCAGTGGACCGCGACCGCCGCGCCCTCCTCGCCGAACCGCAGCGCGATCCCACGGCCGATGCCGCCGCCCGCCCCGGTCACCAGGGCCACCTGCCCGGCCAGCAGTCCGCTCACGAGCGGCACAGCCCTGCGATCCGGGCCGCTTCGGCCGGGTAGCGCGCGGTGAGCGCGGCCGCGTCGCCGTGCTCGTACCCCTCGTATGTGAAACCCGGCGCCATGGTGCACCCGAAGAGCGTCCATGACCCGCCCGCGGCGACCCGTCCGCCCATCCAGGTGCCGGCCGGCACGGTGAACTGGACGTGCTGGCCGGCGAGGACATCCGGTCCGAGGACGGCCGTGCGGGTGCCACCGTCCGGGGCCAGGAGCAGCAGTTCCAGCGGATCGCCGAGGTAGAAGTGCCAGACCTCGTCCGCCGGGAGGCGGTGCAGCGCCGAGTAGTCGTCCGGTTCGGCGGTCAGCAGGGCGATGATCGCGGTGCCCTCCGGCCTGCCGTCGGCCCGCTCCGGTCCCGCCCAGGTCTGCCGGAACCGGCCGCCCTCGCGCGGGATCGGTTCCAGGCCGTAGTGGGCGATGAGGTCGTCGGGGGTCACGGCACGCAGGCTAGTTCCCGAAGGCCGTCTCCCGGGTGAGGAACGCCAGCCGGGCGCGCTTTTCGGGCAGGTGCACGTCCGGGAGGTCGACCTCGGGCAGGACGACGGCCGGGCCGGTGACGAAGCCCTGGCGCAGGAAGCGGGCGATGGCCTTCTCGTTGCGCTCGTCGGGGTCGACGACGATCCGCCGCCGGTCGAGGCCGGTCAGGACGTATGCCGTGCAGGCGGTCAGGAGCGCCGTCGTCCAGCCCGGCCGCGGGCCGCCGGCTCCGGCGGGGGCGAGGAGGAGGTGGACGCCGATGTCACCGGGCCGGACCTCGTAGCACTCGCCGACCCGGTCGGCGTCCGGCTCGTGGGTCTGCAGCAGCGCGACCGGTTCGCCGTCCTTGACGACGAGGAAGGCGTGATGGGTGTCGAGCGTGTCCATATGGGCGTAGACCTCGGCGACCTCGTCCTTGGTCAGCCCGTTCATGCCCCAGAAGGACGCGCGTTCCTCGCTCACCCAGGCGTGGATCACCTCCGCGTCGGCCTGTGCGTCGAGGGGCAGGATGCGGACCGTGCCGTATCCGTCGACGAGTTGTTCGTGGACGGCCTCGCGGGCGGGGGCGTGGGGCTCGGAGGTCATCGGGCTCTCCTTCGTCAGACGGTTCCAGTCGGTGACGACCGGAACGAGGTCCCCCTTGAGCCACAAGGGGAGCTGGTCGCGGTGGTGGGGCGAGCCCGCGACGCCCGAGGCGCCGAAGGGGACCACCCAGAGGCTGTCGTCGCGGCGGGCGAGGTCCCAGACGTAGCGGGCCGCCGGGCCGCGCACGCTCAGATCGGTCAGGCCGGGCACGGCGGAGGTGCACAGCACGCAGTCGTGATCGCCGGAGAGACCGGGTTCGTCGTACGCATCCGCCGGCAGCGCGCGCCAGGGCGCCAGCCGGTGGGTGTCGCCCCAGGTGCCCGGCGGCGGGTTCCCGGCGACCTCCTCGACGGCCTCCCGCACCAGCGCGGCGCGGTCGACGCCGTACAGCTGCCCGGCGGTCAGGAGGTGTTCGAGGGCGAATCCGATGCCAGGCCAGGGCGGGTGCGCCGAGGAAGGACGCCGAGGTGCCCTGTGCGCGGTGCCGCTCGACCTCCAGTTGCCAGGCCCGGTCCAAGGCGGTGACCCGGCCCTGGGCGCGGGCGAGCGCGAGCGCGTCGGCAGCACGCAGGTGGGGGATGCCCCAGGCATCGCGGTAGATCTCGGTGGTCACCCTGCGGCCTCTCTGTATTTTAGGTTAGCCTAACCTAAGTAACTCGAGGCGGAATCGTACGCGAAGGGTGAAGGCGCGATGGGGCAGGGGCAGGGACAGGGACGCGGCTGGGAGGGCACGGTCCTGCGGCTGCTGCGCGCCAAGGACTTCGTGTTCACCGTGACCGGCGCGGAGGACGTCACCCCGCACTACCGGCGGCTGCACCTCACCGACGGCGGCATGCTCGCGGCGACCGGAGTCCACCCCACGATGTGGGTACGGCTGTGGTTCACCGGAGCGGGCCGGCCCCACCAGCGGGCGTACACGCTGGTCGGCCCGGACCCGGCGGCCGGCACCTTCAGTCTGGAGTTCGCGCTCCACGACGGGCGCGCCGCCGACTGGGCGCGGGCGGCGAAGCCCGGGGACACCATCGAGGCGACGGTCCAGGGCTCGGCCTTCGAACGGCCCCGGCCCGAGCCCTCGCACATCTTCGCGGTGGCCGACCCGGCCTCGCTGCCCGCGCTCAACTCCCTCCTCGGCGCGCTGGATCCCGCCCCGGCGACCATCTGGTTCGAGGGCGCCCCCGACGGTCTCCCCCTGCGCACCGACCCCGCCCGCCACGACCTGCGCCCGGTCCCCCGCCAGGACTCCGGCGCCCGTCTGGTCACCGAGGTGAGGTCGGCTCTGCCGGCCCTGCTGGAGACCGCCCCGGACCCGTATGTGTGGATCGCCTGCGACACCACGACGACGCGGACGCTGAGCACCTACGTGCGCAGGGAACTGGGCGTCCCGAGGCAGCGGGTGAACGCCCTGGGGTACTGGCGCGCGTCCTGAGTCCGCACGGGGGATCATCGACGCATGGATGTCACCCTTCACCTCGCCCAGGATCGCGAGGCCGACGCGCTCCTCGGGCGCAGTCCGCTCGCCGCGCTCATCGGGATGCTGCTGGACCAGCAGGTCCCGATGGAGTGGGCGTTCAAGGGACCGTGGACCATCGCACAGCGGCTCGGCACGGACGACCTCGACGCGCACGAGATCGCGGCGCAGAACCCCGAGGCCTTCGCCGAACTGCTGTTGCAGAAGCCTGCGGTGCACCGGTACCCGGGTTCGATGGCCAAGAGGATCCAGCAGCTGTGCCAGTACCTCGTCGAGCACTACGACGGGGACCCCGAGGCCATCTGGAAGGACGCCGGCAGCGGACAGGAGCTGCTGAAGCGGCTTCAGGAACTGCCCGGGTTCGGCAAGCAGAAGGCTCAGATCTTCCTCGCCCTGCTCGGCAAGCAGCTGGGCGTGCGGCCCGAGGGCTGGCGGGAGGCGGCGGGACCGTACGGCGAGGCGAAGTCGTTCCGGTCCGTCGCCGACATCACCGGGCCCGACTCGCTGGCGAAGGTCCGCTCGCACAAGCAGGAGATGAAGGCCGCGGCGAAGGCCGCCAGGGCCACGGGCCGGTAGTCGTCATCCGGGTGGACCACCCGGGGTGGCGGGCGGTCCACGACCGGTCCAAGCATGGATCATGACCGACATACCGAGCGGCTCCCACATGGGACCGGAGTACAACGACCGCCGCGTCCACGCCGCGCGTGACGCGCATGCGCCGAGACCACTGTCGGAAGAAGTGGAGCCGCCCTTCGAGGGGCTCCTGCACACCCTCTCCCGCACCGCGTGGCAGGTCGTCCTGGCCACCGGTGTCGCGTCCGTGATCCTGGGCGTCCTGGTCCTGGCCTGGCCGGGCCCGTCGCTGCTCGTCGCAGGGGTCCTCTTCGGCCTCTACCTCATCGTCAGCGGTGTGCTCCAGCTGGCGTCCGCCTTCGGCACGCACAAGGCCACCTCGCTGCGTGTCCTGGCCTTCATCAGCGGCGCGCTGTCGATCCTGCTGGGCCTGTTCTGCTTCCGGGGCCCCATGGAGTCGATCCTGCTGCTCGCGCTGTGGATCGGCATCGGCTGGCTGATCCGGGGGATCACCCAGACCGTGGCCGCCGCGCACGACCCGGGCGTGCCCGCGCGCGGCTGGCAGGTCTTCCTCGGCATCGTCACCTTCATCGCCGGGATCGTGCTGATCGTCTCGCCGTTCAAGACGATCGCCGTGCTCACCCTGGTCGTCGGCTGGTGGCTGCTCGTGGTCGGCCTGGTCGAGATCGTCACGGCGTTCCGGATCCGCGGCCTCGCGCGACAGGTCCCGCGCACCGTGTGAAAAACGCATGGTGTGACAAAGGTCAACTCCGCGCCCACCAGGTACGCCGTGCGAGCGGTTCTCACGGCCGACGCGATGAACCACGTACGCATGGTGGGGAGGTGACCTGATGTGAGCCCTGCCCCGCATGCCCCCCGCGCCGCTCGTCGGTATGCCTGGCTGCGGGTGCTCGTGGTACTCGTCGCGCTGCTCGCGACGGGCGCGCACACCGGGGCGGTGGTGGCCCCGCCCGCGGCGGTGTCCGCGGAGACCTGCGGCGCCGAGTGCGACGTACTCGACGCGGCGCTGTCGCCCACCGCCGTGCAGGGACCCCGGACGGTCCAACCGCTGCGGCCGGACCCGTCGGCCGGCGGCCGTCCGTCCGAACCGGGCCGCTCGTCCGCCGCCGCCGTGCAGGTGCCGGGCTCCGCCGCCCTGCATGCCCTCCGCACCGTGGTCCTGCGCTGCTGACAGGTCCGGCTTCCGGAACCGTCACCCCATCAGCAAGGCGAGGACACCGTCATGCCCAGCGACCCCTACGCGGTCCTGCACGCCCTGGTGCTTGCGGAGGCCGTACGCAGTACGAAACCGAAACCGAAACCGAAACCGGATCCGGAGTCCGAGGCCGGGGAGGAACCCCGGCCGCCGGTCCCACCGGAGCAGGAACACGAGTAACGCCCGGCGGCCGCCCCGAACCGGGCGGCCGCCCCGCGCCGATGCGCTCCGGCCCTCGTGCGCGGCGGCCCGGGCGCGGGTCGACCGGCGTTCATCTCAGGTCCCTCTTCCCGGTTTGCCCTCGTTACCATGTCTTTTTCCCGCGTCGCACTCCGTCGCCATGGCTGCGCCCGGAACGTCTGGACCGGTAGGCTTTCCGTGTGATCTTCAAGCGCATCGGAAACGGCCGGCCGTACCCCGACCACGGCCGGGAAAGCACCCGGCAGTGGGCGGACGTCGCGCCGCGCCCGGTCCGCCTCGATCAGCTCGTGACGACCAAGCAGCAGCTCGACCTGGAGACCCTGCTCGCCGAGGACTCGACGTTCTACGGCGACCTCTTCGCGCATGTCGTGAAGTGGCAGGGCGACCTGTACCTGGAGGACGGTCTGCACCGTGCGGTCCGCGCGGCGCTGCAGCAGCGCCAGGTGCTGCACGCGAGAGTTCTCGAACTCGACTGATTCCGTCACCGCCGGCTTTCCGCCGTGCGGTTCGCGGCCTTTCACGCCCGTTTCACCTGCGCTCCCGGCCCGTCCGAGCGCCCTTTGACCCTTTCGGGTTGGACTGGGCGGCATCCAATGATCATCTAGTAGGCATTGCCGCCCGGGCGCACTACGCTGCGCTCATGAGCATGCTGACTCCCCCCGGCATGGGCGGCCAGTACCGGATCACGGGGGACAAGTATCCGCGGATGCGCCGGCCCCGGCGCCGCGGCAGGCTCCTGTTCGCCGTCGTTGCGTCCGTGGCCGCCATCGGGCTGATCGGCTGGGGAACCCTGCAGCTCATCGATGTCTTCACGGGAGGCGGCAGGGCTTCGGCGGCCGGTTCGAAGGCGGACTGCCCGACCAAGGCCAAGGCGAGCCCGTCGCCCGCGACCGCCGCCAAGGCGCTGCCCCAGCCCGGCCGGATCACCGTCAACGTCTTCAATGCCACGACCCGCGGCGGCCTCGCCAAGGAGACCGCGGACGAGCTGAAGAAGCGCGGCTTCCACATCGGCAACGTGGGCAACGCGACGCAGGAGTACGACAAGAAGGTCAAGGGTGTCGGGATACTTCTCGGCCCCAAGGCCTCCCTCGACACCTCGTTGCCGGTCCTCGGCACACAGCTCGCGGACGCGGAGCGCCGCACCGACGCCCGCACGGGCACGGACGTCGATCTCATCCTGGGCGACGGCTTCAAGTCGCTGACGAGCAAGACCGACGCCGACAAGGCTCTGGCGACGCTGACAGGGCCCGCGCCGTCGCCGTCGGCCGGCAGCGCCAAGAAGGGCTGCTGAGGTCCCCCACGGCTTTCGGGCCACGGGTTTCCGGGCCCCGGGCCACGGATTTCCGGCCCGGTACGGGGTGTGGTTCCCGTACGAGAACCACACCCCCTTCCGAACGCTGCCTACTCCGCCGCGCCGTACAGCCGGTCGCCGGCGTCCCCGAGCCCCGGCACGATGTAGCCGTGCTCGTTGAGGCGCTCGTCGACCGCCGCCGTCACCACGGTCACCGGCGTGCCCGCCAGTTCGCGCTCCATGACCTCGACGCCCTCCGGGGCCGCGAGCAGCACCACGGCCGTCACGTCGTCCGCGCCCCGCTTGATCAGCTCCTGGATCGCCGCGACGAGCGTGCCGCCGGTCGCCAGCATCGGGTCCAGGACGTACACCTGGCGCCCGGAGAGGTCCTCCGGCATGCGTGAGGCGTACGTGGAGGCCTGCAGCGTCTCCTCGTCGCGGATCATGCCGAGGAAGCCCACCTCGGCGGTCGGCAGCAGCCGCACCATGCCGTCGAGCATGCCGAGGCCGGCGCGCAGGATCGGCACGACCAGCGGGCGCGGACGGGCGAGCTTGACGCCGGTGGTCGGGGAGACCGGGGTCTCGATGTCGACCTGCTCGGTGCGCACGTCCCGCGTCGCCTCGTAGGCGAGCAGGGTGACGAGCTCGTCGGCGAGCCGACGGAAGGTCGCGGAGTCGGTGCGCCGGTCGCGCAGCGTGGTGAGCTTGTGGGCGACCAGGGGATGGTCGACGACGTGGAGACGCATGTCCCCAACAGTAACCGGGCTTTGCGCGCCCATCGTTCCGTTGTACGACAACCCGAGCCGCCGCTGCGGACAAGCCGCCCCTTCCCCACCACCCGGACGTTGGCATCAAGCCCCCCATCAGAGGGAAAGTGAGAGGGACACAACCGGGGTGGTGTGCCAGTGGCCGACACGGAGTCCCACGAGGAACCCGAAGCGCAGGAGACGGACGCCGAGCGCAGGCGGCGCCGGGCCCGGTTCCTGCGTGAACTGGCGGAGGCGCGGGAGTTGCGCGACCGCGTCCAGCCCCGCCGCGCCAAGGCCGCGCGCCTGCGTCACGCCATGCGCATGCGTACCTTCCGCTGGTAGCGACTCGGCCGCCATGGGGGTGGCCGTGCGACCTCATCGCCCCGGGCCGCGTACGATCCGCAGGTGGCGGCAATGAGTGCGCTGGTGAGCGATACGCGTACCCGCGATCAAAACGGCCAGACACAGGGAGCCGAAGACGTCCCCTGAACGCCTTGTTTCTGCCACGATTCCGAGTGGGTGGGGCTCGGAGAAGCACTCCCCGCCCGCAACCTCCGCCGGGGGGACCCCCAACCGGCACGCCTATGACCAGTGGGAGAGTCACGGTGTACTTCGCCGCACTGCTCGCGCGCACCGAAGACGGGTGGGAAGCGAGCGACACAGAGCTCGACGATGTGGAGACCCTGTCGGATCTGACCGACCTGGCCCGCGACGCCTCGGTCGACGAGGACACGGTGCTCGTACTCATCGAGCAGGAGGACGCGTGGTTCGGCGTCGTCCGCGTGGACGGCGAGGACGACCCTCGTATCTACGTCTCGGACGCCGCAGCCGCAGCCCGCAGCTCGTACGGCGAGATCCTGCTCACGGACGAACTGCTCGGAAGGGAGCCCGGCGACGACGTCGCCGACCTGGACTCCCTCGACCTCGACGGCACCGAGGACGGTGAGCCCGAGGACGACGACGAGGACGGCGCGAGCGCGGACGCCGCCGTGCCGCACGGCCCCGTGGGCGACAGCGAGATCCTCGACGACCTCGGCGTCGGCGAGAAGGAGCTGCGCGCCCTGGACGCCGAGGACGCCCTCAGCTCGATCGCCGAAGCCCTGGGCGCCTCGGAGGTCCTGGAGACCGTCCGCTAGGTGCACAGGACACACAACGAGGAGATGCCGACCCCCGATCCGGTGCGCGACCGCTGGCGGGCCGCGATGCGGCTCGCCCTGGACGAGGCCGGACGGGCCGTCGAGGGCGGTGACGTCCCGGTCGGCGCCGTCGTGCTGTCCCTGGACGGCTCGGTGCTCGCCGCCGCTCACAACGAGCGCGAGGCGACGGGCGATCCGACCGCCCACGCGGAGATCCTCGCGCTCCGCCGGGCCGCGACAGCGCTCGGCGAGTGGCGGCTGCCCGGGTGCACGCTCGTCGTCACCCTGGAGCCCTGCACGATGTGCGCGGGCGCGCTGCAGCAGTCCCGGGTGGACCGGGTGGTCTACGGCGCCCGCGACGAGAAGGCCGGTGCGGTCGGGTCGCTGTGGGACCTGGTGCGCGACCGGCGCCTCAACCATCGCCCCGAGGTGATCGACGGCGTGCTCGCGGACGAATGCGCCCGGCTCCTCACGGACTTCTTCCGCTCGCGCTGAGGCCCGGACCGGGCGATCCCCGGAAACGGATTTCTGACCACGGCCCACCTTGGGGTAGGGTCTCCCTCGGTAGCGTGTCCGAGCGGCCGAAGGAGCTCGCCTCGAAAGCGAGTGTGGCGCAAGTCACCGAGGGTTCAAATCCCTCCGCTACCGCAGATGGATGAGGGGCCCGGTCCTATGGACCGGGCCCCTCATCGGCTTCCGTCTCGGTCCATGCGGATCAGGGGCGCGGGGCGCGCAGGTGGGCCCGCTTCTCCAGCTCTTCCTCGTCGACCAGCGTGAGCATCTCCTGGCCAGGCGTGCACAGCATGATCACGACGAACTTGGTCGGCGCGTCCGACAGGGCGTTGCCGTCCTGGTAATGGATCACGTCACCGCCCGGCTCCCAGAACGTCTCACCGGCCTCGATCACGCGCTCCGGCTCACCTTCGAGCTCGAACCGGACCGCGCCCTCGATCACGTAGCCGAAACACGGCCCCGAATGGCGGTGTGGAGGCGTCCCGGGGTGACCGGGAGGCCACTCGACGAGGACGGTCATCCCCGAAGCACCCTCGGGAATGAAGGGCGGCTTGACGTCCGCCGGCATCCTGGGTCCGAACTCCGCCGGGCTCTCCTGCTCACCGGCCCTGTCCGCCGAGTCCTTCTCCGACGCCGTGCTGCACCTCCGTGGGCCTGCCCGGGAACCGCGGTGACCGTGTTCGTCAATTCCTGGCTCCACCCTGCCTCCTGCCGGCGGCCTCCACTATTCGGGACCTGGACGGCGGGCCTCGGACGTCGGGGCCGGCCTTTACCAAGCTGCTTGGCGAGGTATGCGGGTGAAACGTCGCGCGGTTCCGCCGGCCTCGCGGCGGACACAGGCTCCTGCACCGATATCAGCACTGCACAGCAGTAGTGCAGTGCCCAGTCGACACCGCCCGAGATGTCCGAGTTCCAGTCCGGGCGCCACCTGGATTTATAAGGTACATATCGCACATATAACGTCGAAAGTGAGAGCAAGCCATGAAGATCGCCGTCATCGGGGGAACCGGACTGATCGGGTCTCAGGTCGTGAAGAACCTGAAGGCAGCCGGACACCAGGCCGTACCGCACTCGCTGTCCACAGGCGTCGACATCATCACAGGCCAGGGTCTGGACGATGCCGTCGCAGGTGCTGACGCCGTCGTCAACCTGACCAACTCCCCAACGTTCGACGACGCCTCGCTCGATTTCTTCCGCACGTCCATGACCAACCTTCTGGCCGCGAGCGAGAAGGCCGGCGTCGGCCACTTCGTCGTGCTCTCCATCGTCGGTGTGGACCAGGTGCCCCAACTGGACTACTACCAGGCCAAGACGCTCCAGGAGAACATCCTCGCCGGGGGTCCGATCCCGTACTCCATCGTCCGCGCCACGCAATTCATGGAGTTCATGGACGCGGTCCTGTCGGAGACGGCCGACAGCGAGACGGTCCGCCTGCCGCACACACCGATCCAGCCGATCGCCGCCGCGGACGTCGCCGCCACCGTCGCCGAAGTCGCCGCAGGCACGCCACTGAACGGCATCCTCAACATCGCCGGCCCCGACGTCTACGCCCTCGACGAACTCGGCCGGATCACCCTCACAGCCAAGGGCGACGGGCGCTCGGTCGTCACCGATGACACCGCCGGCATGTTCGCGGCCGTCCAGGGTGACTTCCTGATCGCCCACGGTGACACCCGTATCGCCCCGACCCACTACGCCGACTGGCTCGCCTGAGTCCGTTCTCCGTCCGTTCGCCGTCTGTTCCCCGTCCGTTCGCCGTCGGGGAAGGAGCAGGTGAGGACCTGGTGCATACGTGACCATTTGCGAGCCCCGAACACCTGGGCGGGTTACACTCACCGGCGGCGAACGGGCCCCGCGGGGCGGAAGAGACGGGGGAGGCCACGGTGGCAGTACAGGGAAAGAAAGTCGCGCTGTACGCAGTCGTGGTGTTCGTGCTCTACGTGATCATCACCGACCCGGCCAAGGCCGCCGACTATGTCCAGATAGGGTTCGAGGGCATTTCGAGTGCCGCCAAGGCCATCGGCCACTTCATGACCTGGCTCGCCGACGGGGCGAAGTGACGTCACCGGCCGGGCGGCCGCCGTCGTCGTCGTATCCCTGGGAGCGCCCGTGATCCGCCACCTGGTCCTCTTCAAGCTCAGCGAGGGCGTCCGGCGCGACGACCCGCGCGTCGTGGAGGGCGTGCGCGCCTTCGAGGCCCTCGGCGACCTGATCGACGAGCTGCGCTTCTGGGAGTGCGGCTGGAACATCAGCGACCGCCCCATCGCATACGACTTCGCCATCAACTCGGCGGTGGACGACACGGACGCCCTCAAGCGGTACCTGGAGCACCCGGCGCACCAGGCGGGCGTCGCGATGTGGCGCGAGTTCGCCACTTGGGTGATCGCCGACTACGAAATCTGAGCGACTCCGCACACGGATTCCGGGCGACACTGCCCGTAAAGCCCTCCACCGGAACGGTGGGGGGCTTTGCTGCGTCGTATGCCCCAACTCGCCCTCAACACGGAGTTATGCGGTGCTTGCACAGTGTGTCCATTTCTTGTGATGCTATGACCGCTTTTGACGGGGAGTTGACAGATGTGTTGACGGATGAAGAGGTGGCGTTGACCGTGTCGGCCAGTACTGCGCCGCCTCAGGACGAGGCTCCCGCCGAGCCTCAGGATTCCGTTCCGGCCGCCCCTCACAAACGCCGTGGCGCCGACACCCGCGCCCTCACACAGGTGCTCTTCGCCCAGCTCAAGGATCTGGAGCCGGGCACGCCCGAGCACCACCGCGTACGCGGGGCGCTCATCGAGGCGAATCTCCCGCTCGTGCGCTACGCGGCCGCCCGCTTCCGCTCCCGTAACGAGCCCATGGAGGACGTCGTCCAGGTCGGCACGATCGGCCTGATCAACGCCATCGACCGCTTCGACCCCGACCGCGGTGTGCAGTTCCCGACCTTCGCGATGCCGACCGTCGTCGGGGAGATCAAACGGTACTTCCGCGACAACGTCCGCACGGTCCACGTTCCGCGCCGGCTGCATGAGCTGTGGGTGCAGGTCAACAGCGCGACCGAGGACCTGACGACCGCGTTCGGGCGCTCCCCGACGACCGCCGAGATCGCCGAGCGGCTGCGCATCACCGAGGACGAGGTGCTGTCCTGCATCGAGGCGGGCCGCTCGTACCACGCCACTTCCCTGGAGGCCGCCCAGGAGGGCGACGGACTGCCGGGTCTGCTCGACCGGCTCGGCTACGAGGACCCCGCGCTCGACGGGGTCGAGCACCGCGACCTCGTACGGCATCTGCTCGTCCAGTTGCCGGAGCGCGAACAGCGGATCCTGCTGCTGCGCTACTACAGCAACCTGACCCAGTCACAGATCAGCGCCGAACTGGGTGTCTCGCAGATGCATGTGTCAAGGCTCCTCGCCAGGAGTTTCGCGCGGCTGAGATCCGCAAACAGGATCGACGCATAACTCACGAGAGCGAATCGTTCGCAAGCTCTCTTCCCGACAGTTCTGCGCTGAAAAACCCTCAGAACACTTCCAACCAGGGCGCATTCGCGTTTCACATGTCGACATGTCTCTACAGCGTGTTGCCGACATGTGACATTCTGCCGGAAGCGCGTTTGCCGCAGCCTCGCGGCCGGTATTCAGGTGGAGGCTGCGTTCCTCCGACGGGAGCGTCCGCCGCGACCGTCCCGCGACCCAAAGGGGGTGGCATGTCCGCAGACCAGGGCAGCTCGAAGGTGCTCACGCTCACGCAGAGCGACTCCGCGCCCGACGTGCTTCAGGACCTTCAGGCCCCTCAGGACCTCCCGAGCGCCGAGACCCTTCCGGCCCAGGACCTCCCGGGCACCGAGGGCCTGCCGGCCACCGCAGAGGCCCCGGACCTCCCGGCCTCGGAAGCCATCGACACCCGCACCCTGTCCCGCTCCCTTTTCCTGCGGCTCGCCGCACTCGACGAGAACAGCCCCGAGCGTGCATACGTCCGGGACACCCTCATCGAGCTCAACCTCCCGCTCGTGCGGTACGCGGCGGCCCGCTTCCGCAGCCGCAACGAGCCGATGGAGGACATCGTCCAGGTCGGCACGATCGGCCTGATCAAGGCGATCGACCGCTTCGACTGCGAACGGGGCGTGGAGTTCCCGACGTTCGCGATGCCGACGGTCGTGGGCGAGATCAAGCGGTTCTTCCGGGACACGTCGTGGTCGGTGCGCGTACCGCGCCGCCTCCAGGAGCTGCGCCTGGCCCTCACCAAGGCGAGCGACGAGCTGTCGCAGAAGCTGGACCGCTCGCCGACCGTCACCGAACTCGCCTCCGTGCTGGGCGTGTCGGAGGAGGACGTGGTCGACGGCCTCGCCGTCGGCAACGCCTACACGGCCTCCTCGCTGGACTCCCCGGCCCCCGAGGACGACGGCGGCGAAGGCTCGCTCGCGGACCGGCTCGGCTACGAGGACACGGCGCTGGAAGGCGTGGAGTACCGCGAGTCCCTCAAGCCGCTGCTGGCCAAACTACCGCCCCGCGAGCGGCGGATCATCATGCTGCGGTTCTTCGCGAACATGACGCAGTCCCAGATCGGCGAGGAGGTCGGTATCTCGCAGATGCACGTCTCCCGGCTGCTGACCCGCACGCTGGCGCAGCTGCGCGAGGGGCTGATCTCGGACTGAGGTGCGCGGGAGCCCGAAGGGACCGTCAGAGGTTCCCGGTTCGCCCGAGGGCTCACCGTTCCCCTGAGGCCGTCCGAGGCTTCCTAATTGACGGAGTGTCAGCCACACTGGCGCGATGCTTCGGGCGACGTGGTTGCGAGGCCGTCGAGGGGCCCTGATCGGTGCCTCGACGGCGGTCGTGTGTCTGGGCGGTCTTCTGGCCTCGTGCGCGGGCGGCACGGGCGGTGACGGTTATGTCGCGGTCGGACCGGCGGGCGGCACGGCCCTCGCATCCGGCACGGCGGTGGCGCCGACGGGGGACGTGACGCTGGTGCCGCTCGACGGCCCGGCCGGCCCCGGGGCTGCACGGGCGCACAGAAGCGGAGCCTCAGACTCCACCGCGGGCAACACGCCTTCGCCCGGCGTCACCCCGGACGGCGTCCAGGACACGAGCGGCACTCCGGCCGCCGGCACCAGCCCCTCGCCGCAGAGCACACCGTCAGGTCGTACGAACCCGGGTACGCCTTCTCGGACGGCGAGCGCCCCTCGCACGACACCCGGCGGGCCCGCCGCGCTGAGCGTGGGCGAGTCCGTGCGGGAGGCGACGGACAAGCGGTGGTGCGAGAAGGTGACCGTCCCCTTCCACAACACCGGAGGCGCTCCGGTGCGTTCGGGCACGGTGACCTTCGGAACGCACATCATCGGGGCCCTCGGGATCGACTGGGCGACCATCGAGTCCACGGGCACGCTTCCGGCACCGATCGCCGCCGGGGCGTCGGTGGAGAGGACCTGGACGGTGTGCGTCGACGAATGGCGTGTGCCGCTGGGCATGCACATCGAGACGCGGGACGTGTCCGTCCAGTGGAAGTAGGGCTTGGCCCTGCTCGTACTGCTTCGGCTCGTACTACTTCAGCGCGAGCCAGGCGACCGCCGCGACGATCGCCACCGCGACGACGACGCCGATGATCAGACCGATGCGAGGCCCGGCCGGGGCGGCGGCCGACTGCCTGCCCTGCGGCGCCTCGTCGACGAACGCACGGAACATCTGCGTGTTGCCGGCGGGGTCGTAGTTGCCCTGGGGGCCCTGGGTGTTAGCCATGGCCCAGGACCCTAGCGAATACGCGTGAACAGCCCAAGCGGGGGCTCCCCCAACGGCGAATCCCCCATCACCTGCGGGTTTACGTCCGCCAATACTTGCCTTTGCCAAGTTTTTATGGCCGTACTCCCGATTTCATTTGCCTGCAGCAACCAATCTTCCCTATGGTTGCCCTAAGCAACGAACGTGGGAGGTGTCATGGCCGAGCAGGCGCAGTACGAGGAGCTGGCGCGCGAGCTCAGTGCCTTCGGCGCCGTGAAAAGGGACATGGGCCGGATCCTGCCGCACGACTGCCCCGGCGGTTCCGCGGCCGTACTGTCGCTCCTCGGCCGCAACGGAGACATGCGCATGAGCAAGCTCGCCGAGCTGCTCGCCGTGGACATGTCGGTCACCAGCCGCCATGTCGCACACGTCGCGGAACGGGGCTGGATCGAACGGTCCCCCGATCCGGCGGACAAGCGCTCCCGCATCCTGCGCCTCACGCCCGCGGGCCGGGCCCAGCTCGACGAGCTGTCCCGGCGCACCACCGAGCTGCTGGCCGACCGCCTGAGCGACTGGAGCGACGACGAGGTCGGTCAGCTCATCCGGCTCATGACGCGGCTGCGGGCCAGCTTCGGCGACTGCCGTTCCGGGCCCCGGCTCCCCACACCCGTACTCGAACAGACAACAACCCGTACACCCGCATAAGCAACGTAAGAAAAGGAAGCCCATGGCAACGACCACACCAGCCGGTGTGCGGGCTCACGCCAAGCACGGGGGAGGCTCCCCGGACGGCGCTCCGATGACGCACCGGCAGATCATGGAGGCCCTCTCCGGGCTGCTGCTCGGCATGTTCGTGGCGATCCTGTCGTCCACGATCGTCTCCAACGCACTGCCGCACATCATCGGCGACCTCGGCGGCGGCCAGTCGGCCTACACCTGGGTCGTCACCGCGTCGCTGCTGGCCATGACCGCGACCACCCCGCTGTGGGGCAAGCTCGCGGACCTGTACAGCAAGAAGGCGCTCGTCCAGATAGCCCTTGTCATCTACGTCCTCGGCTCGATGGCCGCGGGGCTGTCGCAGAACCCCGGCATGCTCATTGCCTGCCGTGTCGTCCAGGGCGTCGGCGTCGGCGGTCTGTCCGCGCTGGCGCAGATCGTCATGGCCGCGATGATCTCCCCGCGGGAGCGCGGCCGTTACTCCGGCTACCTCGGCGCCACGTTCGCCGTCGCCACCGTCGGCGGCCCGCTGCTCGGCGGTGTCATCACCGACACCTCGTGGCTCGGCTGGCGCTGGTGCTTCTACGTCGGCGTGCCCTTCGCGGTCATCGCCCTGATCGTGCTGCAGAAGACCCTGCACCTGCCCGTGGTGAAGCGGGACGTGAAGGTCGACTGGGCCGGCGCGTTCTTCATCTCCGCCGCCGTCAGCCTGCTGCTGATCTGGGTCACCTTCGCAGGTGACAAGTACGACTGGCTGTCGTGGCAGACCTACACGATGATCGCGGGCGCGATCGTCCTCGGTGCGATCTTCGTCTTCGTGGAGACCAGGGCCAGCGAGCCGATCATCCCGCTGCGCCTGTTCCGCAACCGCACCATCACCCTGTCGTCGCTCGCCTCGCTCTTCGTGGGTGTCGCGATGTTCACCGGCACGGTCTTCTTCGCCCAGTACTTCCAGCTGGCCCGTGACAAGTCCCCCACGATGTCGGGTGTGCTGACGATCCCGATGATCGGCGGTCTGTTCGTCTCCTCCACCGTCTCCGGCCAGGTCATCACCAAGACCGGCAAGTGGAAGGCCTGGCTGGTCGCCGGTGGCGTGCTCGTCACGGCCGGTCTGGGCCTGCTCGGCACCATCCGCTACGACACGGCGTACTGGAAGATGGCGATCTTCATGGCGCTGCTGGGCCTCGGCATCGGCATGATGATGCAGAACCTGGTGCTGTCCACGCAGAACCAGGTGGACCCGACCGACCTCGGTTCGGCCAGCTCCACGGTCACCTTCTTCCGGTCCCTCGGCGGTGCGATGGGTGTCTCCGCGCTCGGCGCGGTCATGGCCCACCGGATCACCCACTACTTCACGGACGGCCTCGCCGGCCTCGGCCCCAAGTACGCGGCCCTCGCGTCCCATTCCGGCTCCAGCGGATCCATCCCGGACCTGAGCAGGATGCCCGCGCCGCTGCGCACGCTCATGGAGAGCTCGTACGGCCACGCCATCGCCGACGTCTTCCTGATCGCCGCCTGCCTGGCGTTCCTCGCCTTCGTGATCACCCTGTTCATCAAGGAGGTCCCGCTGAGGACCAAGGGCGCCCTGGCGCAGGCCGCGGCCTCCGAGTCCGAGCCGGAGCAGGCGCCCGCGGAAACCGCCGCCGAGGCGTCCGCCCCCGTCGAGGGAAACGTCCCGAGCTGGGCTGTCGCGGCCTCCGCCCCCGAGGGCGGTCCCGAGGGCACGCAGAAGCTGTCCGCGGTCGCCACGGTGGCCCCGCCGGCCTCCGCCGGTGAGGGCGGCGGCATCCCGGTCCGCGGCTTCGTCCGCGGCGCCGAGAGCGCGCCCGTACCGGGGGCCGCCGTCACACTGATCTCCCTCGGGGGACGGCAGCTGGGCCGCTCGGTCGCCCAGGCCGACGGTTCCTACGCGGTGGATGCGCCGGGCACGGGTTCGTACGTCCTGATCGCCTCCGCCGACGGTTTCCAGCCACAGGCCTCGACGGTCGTCGTGGGCGAGGACCCGATGTCGTACGACATCCTGCTCAGCGGCACCAGCGGCCTGACCGGTGTCGTCCGGGCCGCGGAGACCGCGCTGCCGGTCAAGGACGCGATGGTGATCGTCACGGACGTCCGTGGTGATCTGCTGGCCACCGGTACCACCGGCGAGCAGGGTGACTTCGCCTTCGCCGAACTGGTGCCGGGCTCCGTGACCGTCGCGGTGAACGCCGCCGGATTCCGGCCCCGCGCCCTGCCCGTCGAGGTGGGCGGCACCGGGGTCACCCGGATCGAGGTCGACCTCGACTCCGGCGCCCAGGTCCAGGGTGTCGTACGGGCCCCGCACGGCCCCCTCGCGGACGCCCGCGTGACGCTGGTGGACGCGGCGGGCAACGTGGTCGGCACGGCCACGACCGGCGCGGACGGGGCGTACGCCTTCACCGACCTGAACAGCGGCGAGTACACCGTCATCGCGACGGGCTACCCGCCGGTGGCGACGGCGCTGACGGTGAGCGGCCGTGGCACCGACGACCACGACATCGAACTGGCCCACCCGGGCGAGTAGTCGGACCCCGGCTCGTGGGGGCGCGCTCCGATCGGAGGTGCGCCTCCACGAGCCGGATTTTTTTGAACCTTCTACGGGGATATTCAAGGATTTGGAGGGAGACCACACGATGGGACTGACCGCACGGATCCGTACGCGGGACGGATGGGCCGTCTCGCACGCGGTCGTCACCGTGACCGACATGACCGGTACGCAGGTCCTGCGCGCCGAGACCGACGGGGACGGCGTCGTACGGGATGCGACCGCACTGGCGCCCGGCGCGTACACCGTGATCGTCACCGCGGTGGGGTACGCGCCCACCGCTTCCAGCGCGATCGTCACGGCGAGCAGGCGGGCCGAGATCGGGACCGTGACGCTGGCCCGCCAGGGCGGCACCGAGCTGCCGCCGCCCGGGCCGTGGACCATCGACCCCGCGCACTCCTCGGTGGGCGCGGTCGCCCAGCACCTGGGGATCTCCAGCGTGCACGGCCGGTTCACGGAGTTCGCCGGGCGCATCGAGATCGCCCCCGACGAGGTGGCGAAGTCCCGCGTCGAGGCCGTCATCCACGCCGCGTCCATCGAAACGGGCAACCGGATGCGTGACGACCACCTGCGGTCGGCCGACTTCCTGGACATCGAGAAGTACCCGGAGATCACCTACCGCTCGACCGGTCTGACGGCCGCGGGCTCCGACCGCTGGACCGTCCACGGCGAGCTGACCATGCACGGCATCGTCCGCCCGGTCGACCTCGACCTCGCCTGTCTCGGCACCGGCTCCGACCCGTGGGGCGGCACCCGCGCGGCCTTCCGCGCCACGACGGAGCTGCGCCGCGAGGACTTCGCGATGAACTACAACCAGGTGGTCCGGGCGGGCATCGCGGCGATCGGTACGACGCTGAAGGTGGAGCTGGACGTCCAGGCGGTGCAGGGGGAGCGGCTGCCGCAGGCGTAGGCACAGCAGGGTCACGCAGTTCCGGCATGTCTGCCCCTAGGCTGCCCCCATGGCACCGAACATCGCGACGAACACCGCCGTATCGCTCGACGAGCTGCTGGACTTCGTACGACCCCGTCACCGCGCGATCCTGCTGACGCGGCGCGCCGACGGGAGCCCCCAGGGATCGCCGCTGACCTGCGGGGTCGACGACTCGGGACGGATCGTGGTCTCCACGTACCCGGAACGCGCCAAGACCCGCAACGCCAAGCGGGACGAGCGGGTCAGCCTGATCGTGCTGAGCGACGAATGGAACGGGCCCTGGGTCCAGATCGACGGCACGGCCGAGGTCATCGACTCGCCCGACTCCGTCGAGCCGCTCGTCGAGTACTACCGCAACATCGCGGGTGAGCACCCGGACTGGGACGAGTACCGGGAGGCCATGGTCAAGCAGGGCAAGTCGATCATCCGGGTCACCCCGGTGCGGTGGGGCCCGGTGGCGACGGGCGGCTTCCCGGCCCGCCTGGTTCCCTCGGAGGACTGATTCGGAGGACTGATTCGGAGGACTGATTCGGAGGACTGGTTCGGAGGACTGGTTCGGAGGACTGGTTCGGAGGACTGGTTCGGAGGACTGGTTCGGAGGACTGGTTCGGAGGACTGGTTCGGAGGACCAGGGCACCTAACCGCGCGCGACCATCGCCTCGATCCCGGCGATCAGCGTCTCCAGCGCGAAGGTGAAGTCCCTCTCGCGCATTTCCTGAACCGTGTCGCCGCCGCGGGCCTCCATCAGGTCCGCGGAGCGGTGCACGACCTCGCTCAGGTCGGGGCTCGCCGTCACCGCGCTCATGGCCTGGCGGAAGAATTCGTCCTGGCTCATCCCGGCCGCCGCGCAGCGCTCGATGAAGTGGCCCTCGATCGTGCCGAACCCGTACACGAACTGGAAGACCGCCGAGGTCGCGCCCATCTGGCCGTGCGGGGGCAGCCCGGTCAGCCGGATCACCCGCTGTACGGCCAGCGAGAAGGCGATGGAGTGCGGGCCGATGTTGAGGAAGGTTCCGGCCAGCGGCGACAGCCATGGGTGGCGCACCAGCAGCGCCCGGTACTCCGCGGCAAGGGCCCGCAACTGGTCGCGCCAGTCCTTGTCCGAGTCGGCGGCCGGCAGCCGCATCTCGCCGAAGGCCGCGTCCAGCGCCAGCTCCAGCAGGTCGTCCTTGGTGTCCACGTACCAGTAGACCGACATCGCCGTGACATTCAGCTCGGCGGCCAGGCGGCGCATGGAGAACTTGGCGAGGCCCTCCGCGTCCAGCAGCCGTACGGTCGCCCCGGTGATCCGGTCGCGGTCCAGGCCTGACGGCTGACCGCCGCCGCGCGAGCCACCGCCCCGGGGCGCCTTGCCCTCCAGCCAGACACTGGTTCGCGCCGCACGCCCTGCCCGCTGGGCTGCCTTCACCATGGCGCACCTTCCTCGACACTCCGACCGCTGGTCACGATGCTAGGTCCAGGCGCCCCTGAACGGGGCGCGGGAACTGCGCGAGCAACCACAAACAACCCGTACCCGCCCGACGCCCCCGCCGACCGAGTTACCGGGCGACCACTACCCCCGAGTCCGCCTTCTCCGCCCTGCGCAGCGGGAGTTGAGCTCGGCCCCGAGCACCGCCACCCCACCCCCAGCCCATTGCCGAACTCCGCGACCGTGCCGTTGGCGCACACTCTCGCCTTCGCGGGGGGGTATCGCGCTCATGGTGGCGTGCGCCATGGCCGGGTTGGCGACCGCACAGCCCGCGCCGATGAGCAGCAGACCGAGCAGCGTCCCGCTGTGGGCGTGGGGCGCGAGCGTCGCGATCGACACCAGGCCGCCGGACATCAGCATCAGCCGAGCGCGAGGGAAACCGGCGTGGCGAGCCCGCCGTCCACTTGGCCGACAGGCCGCTGAAGTTGAGCACCACGACGGTGAGCGCGAGCGGCGCCGTGCGCAGCCCGCCTCCAACGCCCCGTATCCGAGGACGAACTGGAGGTGCCGGGTGAGGAGGAAAAGCGCCCCGCCCATGCCGAACGTGATGAGCACCGCGCCGGCGACCGCGCCGGTGAACCGGCGGTCCCTCAAGAAGTGGAGGTGGAGCATCGGGTACGTGATCCGGCTCTCCCACCAGGCGAAGACGGCCGGCACCAGCACGGCGACCGCCGCCATGGCCAGGGCCGGCCGCCAAGCCGAATGCGCTGACCGCGCTCCGGATGCCGATGGCCCTGGGCTGCCCCTCGGACGTGAAGATCTGCATCGCCACCGCGAGGGTCGTGGTGAGCGGCAGCGCCCCGCCGACGCCTATGCCCGCCCGAGCGGCGATCAACTGCGGTGAGCGGCAGTCCGGACTGCACCAGGGAGTACGCGTTGATCATCCACTGGATGTCCCAGGTCGATGCGCCCAGCTCCCGGGTGAGCGAGGGGATCGTGACGTTCAGCACGGTGTTGTCCAGCAGCACGGTCAAGCGGTGGGGGGGGGGCGCGGGGGGCCCGCCCCCCCCCCCGGGGGGGTCGGGGGCCGAGCCCCTCGGAAAGGGGCGGGCGGGGGCGGGCAGCCCCCGTTTGCCTGCCGTTACCGCAACACGCTTCGGACCAGGCGTGCAGCCTCTCGTACCCTCGGTCCCGCCACCTTGCGTACCAGCGGTCCCACCCGGGCCGTGACCCCCACGGGGCGCCAGCGGAGCTGGAGGCGGCCCGCGCCCCGGCCCTCCGGTTCCACGGTCACCTCGTGCGGCAGCGTGCCCACCTGGGTTGCCGTGAGTGCCGGGAAGGTCAGCGGGGCCAGCAGGACGCCCGAGTTGCCCATGCCCTGGTGGCTCAGGCGCAGCACCGGGTGACGGATGCCGTCGAAGCCCTGCACGGGCAGCTGCGCCGCCGCCAGATCCACCCGCACCCGGCCCTCGAAGACCCCGGGACGCACCGGGTCCAGACGGAAGGCCGTCACGAGGCGCCGCCGGCCGGGGGAGATCACGATGCTCGCCCGATGCGGGCCCACGGGGAGGCGCAGACCGGGGTCGTACGTCCGGATCGAGAGGTCGACAGTGGCTCCCGGGCCCGGTGCCACCGCCGTGATCTCATGGCGGAACAGCGCGCTCGGGAAGGGCCGGTACTCCAACTCCAGCTCGGAGATGTCCAGTTCGCGACGGGCCCAGGTGGAGGAGGGGAGTTGCGCACCCCAGTAGGTCGCACCTGAACCGTCCGTCACCGTCTCTCGGGGGGCTACATCCTGCCCCAGCCCCCGGGCCGCCAGCTGCGCCTCCGGCAGACGCCGGTCGCGTACCAGCTGGAGCACCACCCGCTCCGTACGCGGCAGCCGGGCGTACGCACTGGGAGCCAGCGTCTCCAGATACGGCGTCACCAGGTCCGCGAAACCGGCCACCCACTCCTCGTCGCGGTACGGCAGGTCACCCGCGTACATCCGGAAGTCGTGCTTGAGGAACTTGTAGTCCTTGTGCTCCCGCAGCCCCGCGTGGCCGCTCTCGACCAGGAAGTCGTCGATCAGCGTCTGCACGTGGATGCGGTCGCGCACGTTCGTGAGCTTGTGCCGCTGGTTGGAGATCGACGCCGCCTCCGCCGCCACGAAAGGCGCTATGTACCAGCGGTACACCGGCTCCGGGACGACCGTGAACGAACGCGCCAGGCAGTACGCCTGCGCCGAGAACAGCTGGTCCTCGTAGTGGATCCCCTCGGGGAAGCGCAGTTCGTGCCGGTCCAGGAACTCCCGCCGGTACATCTTGCTCGTCGACAGATGCTCGAAGAGCAGCCCGGGCTCGGACTCGATGCCCTCGACCGTGCGCCGCTCCGCGACCAGATGCGGCATCCAGGTCGAGCGGCGGCCCGTGTCGACGCGGATCCGCTCGACCGCTCCCATGGCGAAGTCGATGTCACGTTCGCGGTGGGCGGCCAGCAGCAGCTCGACCGCGTTCTCCGGCAGCTCGTCGTCGCTGTCCAGGAACATCAGATACGGACCCTGGGCGATCTCCAGCGCCCGGTTGCGCGGGGCGCTGCAGCCGCCGCTGTTCTCCGGCAGCCGCAGATAGCGCACGCGCTCGTCCTGGGCCGCGAGCCGGCGTGCCACCGACGGGGTGTCGTCCGTCGAGTGGTCGTCGCTGATGATCACTTCGATGTTCGCGTGCGTCTGCCGGAGCAGCGAGGCCACGGCGCGCGGCAGGCGCTCGGCATCGTTGAAGACGATGACCGTGATCGTCACATCGGGGGTTCGCGTCGTCATCGCGCCGTCGCCTCCTCGGGGGTCGGGGCAGGAGTGCGTTCGTCCACGGGGATCACGGGCGGCAGCGACTCCTCGCTCTCGCCCAGGAACACCCGGCGCACCACCCGTTCGGCCGCCCGCCCGTCGTCGAACTCGCAGAAGCGGCGCCGGAAGGCGGTCAGCGATTTCATCGCGGCCTCGTCCCGCCACGCGTCCGTCTCGAAGACGGCCGCAAGCTCGTCCTGGGTGCGCGCCACCTGGCCCGGAGCCTCCGCCATCAGGTCGAAGTAGACGCCGCGCGTCTTCGCGTACGTCTCCCAGTCGTCGGCGTAGATCACGATCGGGCGGTTCAGGTTGGCGTAGTCGAACATGATGGACGAGTAGTCCGTGACCAGCGCGTCCGCCGCCAGGGCGAGTTCCTCGACCGGGTCGTACGACGACACGTCGATCACCCGGCCCGAGCGGCGCAGGTCGGTCAGCGGGGAGGCGGCGCCGCCGTAGAAGTAGTGGCCGCGGACCAGCAGGACCGTGTCCTCGCCGAGCCGGTCGGCCAGGGAGGCGAGGTCGAGGCGCGGGGTCCAGCCCGCCTCGTAGTCGCGGTGCGTGGGCGCGTAGAGGATGGCCCGGCGGCCCGGGGCGATACCCAGGCGGTCGCGGATCGCGCGGACGTCCTCCGCCGTCGCGGAGTAGAAGACGTCGTTGCGCGGATAGCCGTGGTCCAGCGGTGTGTAGTTCGAGGGGTACGCCCGCTCCCACATCCGGGTGGAGTGGCTGTTCGCGGAGACGCTGTAGTCCCACTTGTCGATTCGGGCCAGCAGGGCGTCGAAGTCGAGTCCCTTGGAGGCGGCCGGGAAGTCCAGCTGGTCCAGGCCCATGCGCTTGAGCGGGGTGCCGTGGTGGGTCTGGATGTGGATCGCGTCCTGGCGCTTCACCACGGAGTTGGGGAAGTTGACGTTGTTGACGAGGTACTTGGCCCTCGCCATCACGTCCCAGTAGCGGCGGGTGCCCGGGACGATGTGGTCGGTGCCCGGCGGCAGCAGCGCGGCCTTGTGCCGGGAGACCACCCACACCGGGTGGATGTGCGGGGCGAGTTCGGCGAGCTTCGCGGCGATCGCCGCCGGGTTGCAGGCCACGCCCCGGTCCCAGTACGCCGAGAACACGGCGAGGTTGGGGTCGACGGGCTCGCTCAGGGCGCGCCGGTAGCGCTGGTCGCGCAGCTTCGCGCTCACCTGGCGCTTGCCGCTCGCGACCAACGACCTCACCTCGCGCCGCTTCTGGTTGGCGGCCTGGAAGGCGCGGTACTTGGTGTACGCGTTCTCCTCCAGGAGCGAGTACCGGATGCCCTCGAGGCCTGCCGGGCGCTGGTGGTGCTTTGGCCGCCAGCTGACCGCGGCCCGGGACGCGCGGGTGAAGAACTCCCGCGCCTCCGGGTCCGGCATCCCGCTGCGGGCGAAGATGCGTACGAGTTCGTGGACCATGACGTCGTACAGGACCGCCCGCGGTCCCTCCGGCGCGCCCTGCTCGGCCAGGATCCGGTGCAGCTGCTCGTACCGCTCGATGACCGCGTACCGCTGTGCGGTGGTCACCGGCGGCAGGCTCTGCTCGCGCAGCTCCCGTATCTCGTACGCGACCTGGTCGAGCGAGGCGACCTTGTCGGCGTGGAGGAGTACGGCGAGGGCGGCGTACGCCTCGTCGTCGCTGAAGTCGCTGCCCGCGACGTCCAGGGACCGCCAGAAGTCCGCGCGTATCACGCGGTTGCCCAGCACCGGGGTGAGCTGCAACAGCTGCGGGGAGTCGGCGAGCGGCACGGCGCGGCGGCCGGCGCCGGCCAGGTACCGGCCGTCCCCGCTCGGTGCGCTGGAGGTCTGCCAGGTGGAGAGCACATGGTCGACGACGAGGACGTCCACCGAGTCCGAGAGTTCCGCGGTGCGGTCGGCGACCGTGCGCAGGGCACCGACGGGCAGTCCGTCCTTGGCGTGCACGAAGTGCAGCCAGCGGCCGGTGGCCCGGGCGGCGCCCGCGGCCCGCGCCGCGCTGTCGCCCGTGCCCTCCGGCAGGGGCAGCACCACCATCCGGGGGTCTCCTGCTGCATGCTGTTCCGCCTGCTGCCGGGCCCAGTCGCCGACGGCAGCTACGATCACCTCCGCCTCGGCGAAGGGTTGGGCGGCGAGGGCGTCCAGAAGTTCGCCCAGATGACCTTGGGGATCGGGGCCGTGGACGATGACACTCAGCCCTGGTTGCACGTGGCCTCCCTGTTCTTCAGACGCCCACGGCGGCAATACTGGTAATTGATCTTGAACAAAATAGGACAAACCTAGATAAAAAGGCTCAGGTGTATTTGAGCCTCAGGATGGAAGATACATTCATGCGGCCGAAGGTTGCGTTTCACCTTGGCTTCACCAAGTTGTTACTGCTTCTTAGGGCCCTTGGCTGCGTTCGCGCCCTTGCCCTTGTCGGCGCCGCCCGTGAACGCCTCGTACGCTTCGAGGACTTCCTCGGTCGGACCGTCCATGCGCAGCACACCACGCTCCAGCCACAGCACCCGTTCGCAGGTGTCGCGGATCGACTTGTTGTTGTGGCTGACCAGGAAGACGGTTCCCGCGTGCTCGCGCAGCTCGCGGATGCGTTCCTCGGACCGCTTCTGGAAGGCGCGGTCACCGGTGGCCAGGGCCTCGTCGATCAGCAGCACGTCATGGTCCTTGGCGGCGGCGATCGAGAAGCGCAGTCGGGCGGCCATGCCCGAGGAGTACGTGCGCATGGGGAGCGTGATGAAGTCGCCCTTCTCGTTGATGCCGGAGAAGTCGACGATCCCCTGGTAGCGCTCCTTGATCTGCTCGCGGGACATGCCCATGGCGAGGCCGCCGAGGTAGACGTTGCGCTCGCCCGTGAGGTCGTTCATCAGGGCCGCGTTCACGCCGAGGAGGGAGGGCTGGCCGTTGGTGTAGATCTTGCCGTTCTCCACGGGCAGCAGGCCGGCCACGGCCTTGAGCAGCGTCGACTTGCCGGACCCGTTCGTGCCGATCAGCCCGATGGCCTCGCCCTTGTACGCCCTGAACGAGACGTTCTTGACCGCGTGCACCCGGCGCACGCCGGCCGCCTTCTCCGCCTGCTTGCGGCGCATGATGCGGTTGAGCGCGGCGGTGGCGGATCCCCGGCCGGCGCCGGCGCCGTTGACGCGGTAGACGATGTCGACGCCGTCGCAGATGACGGTGGGGATCAACTGGTCCGCCAGACGGCCGGTCGGCCGGTCGGTCAGCTCGTCGTTGCGAAGGTCAGCCACGGCCGTACGTCTCCTCAGCCTTCCAGAAGTAGATGAAGCCGCCGACGCCGGCGAGCAGGGCCCAGCCCGTCGCGTACGCCCACACGTGGTGCGGGAGCTGGTGGGCCTTGAAGCTGTCGATCAGGGCGAAGCGCATCAGGTCGATGTAGACGGCGGCCGGGTTCGACTCCAGCAGCACCTTCCCGTAGTAGGGCATTCCGCTGTGCTTGAGCGTCTTGTCGATGCTCCACATGACGCCCGACACATACATCCACGTGCGCAGGATGAACGGCATCAGCTGGGCGATGTCCGGCGTTTTTGCGCCCATCCGGGCCATGATCATCGAGACGCCCGCGTTGAACATGAACTGCAGGACCAGGATCGGAACCACCAGCAGCCAGGAGATGCTGAGCGGAATCCCGAAGCAGAGCAGGATCACGATCAGGGCCGCCATCGAGAACAGCAGCTGCTGGAGCTGCTGGAGCGCGAAGGAGATGGGCAGGGCGGCACGCGGGAAGTGCAGGGCGCGCACCAGGCCCAGGTTGCCCGAGATCGCGCGGGTGCCGGCCATGATCGAGCTCTGGGTGAACGTCCACACGAACACGCCCGTGACCAGGAACGGAACGTAGTCCGGCACTCCGTGCTTGGTGCCGAGCAGCACACCGAAGATGAAGTAGTAGACCGCCGCGTTCAGCAGGGGGTTCGCGACCTGCCAGATCTGGCCGAGCTTCGCCTCGCTGTACTGGGCGGTGAGCTTGGCGGTGGCGAAGGCCGTGATGAAGTGGCGGCGCGCCCACAGCTGGCGGACGTACTCGGGCAGGGAGGGGCGGGCCCCGCTGACCGAGAGACCATACCGGGCGGCGAGCTGCGCCGGGGTCTCGGCCGGATCGCTGGCCGTGGGGGGCGGTGTGTGGAGAACCTGGCTCACATCCGCTGCTTTCGCTCGGGGGGTCGGTTGCGAGAACCGGTCCGCAGTCTTGCGCCGTCAAGACCCCTGGGGTACCACTGCCCGGTTTTTCTCACGTTTCTTGCCGGGATCTTGCTCTGTTCTTGGGGCCTTGTGCTGCTCTTGGGAGTTTGAACTACTGCTCTATACGTCGGGACGGGACCGTATCGTCGCACCGCGAGCGTAAGCCGATGCGACGTCGGAACGCAACCGTATCGTCGTCACGCCCTATGCTGGTCCGCATGACCACGAACGCCGACACTCCCCAGGTGAAGCGGCACCGCAGGGCGCCCGCGGGTGCGGCCGTGCTCCGCGAGGACGTGACGGAAGCCATTCGCGCGGCCGTCTTCGAGGAACTCGCGGCCGTCGGCTACGCCCGGATGTCCATCGAGGGCATCGCGCGCCGGGCGGGCGTCGGCAAGACGGCGGTGTACCGACGGTGGCGCTCCAAGCTGCACCTGGTCCTGGACCTGGTCTCGGCGGTCGCCGTGCAGGGCCTGCCGGCCCCCGACACGGGCTCCCTGGAGGGGGACCTGAGGCTGCTCTACGAGGTGACGTCCCGCGCTCTGCGCCACCCGGTGGCCGGCCAGATCATCCCGGACCTCCAGGCGGAGGCGGCCCGCAACCCGGATATTGCGGAGGCCATGCAGAAGGCGCTGCGGGAGGGCCAGCAGAGCGTGGCGAGCGGCATCGTGGCCGCGGCCGCCGCGCGCGGCGAGATCAGCGAGGGCATCGACACGGACCTGGCCCTCGACCTGATCTCCGGCCCGCTGTACTGGCGGGCGGTGGTGGTACGGGCCCCGCAGCTGCCGAAGGGGTATCTGGCGGGGCTGGCCCGGGCCACGGCGGGGGCGCTCAAGGCGTTGTGAGGGCCGCCCGATACGACTCGTGGCGCGGATATCTGCACCACACCGTGCGGCTGGGACGGGCGCAACCCAAGATCGTCCGTCTTCGTGAAGGTTGCGTCATCCGGTGCTGCTCATGGCAGATGACGGCCGGTCATGCCGGGCGATGTGCAGGGTCGGTCACGGCGAGTCCAGGGAATCGAAACTCTCGGCGTCCAGCTGGTGGTCGGCCCAGACGTAGCTTTCGGGGAGCAGGTCCGTGATGGACACGGTTCGGAGGCGGTCGCCCGCGCCGACGATGACCTTCAGATCCGGGAAGTAGTCGAGAAGGACTTGGCGGCACCGGCCGCACGGGGGTACGACCCCCCGATCGCGGTCGCCGACAGCGACGATCGTGTCCAGTTCGTAGGCGCCCTGGGTGGCTGCCGCGCCGATGAGGACCAGCTCGGCGCAGGGGCCGCCCGTGAAGTGGTAGACGTTCACAGCAGTGACGATCCGGCCGTCCCGGGCACGGGCCGCGGCCGCCATGGTGTGGTTGTCGCCCCGGCAGCGACCGCGCGCGACATGGGCCGCGGCTCGAATGAGTTCATCGTCTACGGGGTGCGTCTGCATGGTCGTCTTCTGCATGGTCGTCTTCTCTGCCTTCGGGCCGTTGTCAGGCGACGACGGCCCGAGTGACTACGATGTGCCGCCGCGCGGTCGGGTGCCACGGTGTTCCGCCCCCCGTGCAGCGGGGGCGCCCACGATGTTCGTCGGCGCCCCCGCTCGGTCGTCTACTGCCGGTGGACCGTCCTGAGCGAGTCCAGGTGCGGGTCGGATCCCAGCGGGCCCGACCGGGTCACCGTCGCGGCGTTGCCGCCGTTCGTGCGCAGGGCGAAGGTGCTCTGCCGCGCACTCGTGGGTGCCACGCCGTTGTAGTACGGGCGGTACACGTACTGGCCCGCGCCCGCGCTGATCGAGGCGCCCGCCGTGTCCAGCGTGCCCGCCGCGAGGGAGCCGGCGCCGCCGAAGCCGGCCGCGAACTGCACGCTCGCCGACTCCTGCATCAGATAGTTCTTGACCGGAACGGAGAGGCTGGAGCCCGAAGTCCACAGCACCGGGGCGAAGACGTTCATCGCCGCTCCTGTGGACAGTCCGTCACGCCAGCTGCCACTGGCGGCAAGGGCGACCTGGCTGGGCGCGCTCCACCAGAACTTCGCGAGGGCCACCGAGGTGCCCTCGTTGGTGCTCGACGTGATCGGGTAGTACGAGTACGTCGACGGCCACCTGGAGAAGGACGTGTGGGTCAGCGCGTACTTCGCCGAGGCATCCACCGTGATGATCATGGTCTTGCTGGGGCTCAGGCTGTTGAGGTACGCCTTCACCGACGCGGTCAGCTTGTTGCCGTTGGTGAGGACGACGCTGCCCG
Source organism: Streptomyces sp. NPDC001634 (assembly GCF_040298185.1). Lineage (NCBI taxonomy): Bacteria > Bacillati > Actinomycetota > Actinomycetes > Kitasatosporales > Streptomycetaceae > Streptomyces > Streptomyces sp. NPDC001634. The sequence continues at coordinate 56,488 of NZ_JBEOZU010000037.1, forward strand.
CGCTGTTCGTGCCGTCCGCGCCGGCCGCCGCCGCGGCGGCGAGGGCCGAGTGGTAGTCGGTGCCGGTGGCCAGGAACACGTACTTCGGGGTGCCGGTGACGGACTTGGCTACCGCGACCGAGGTCGCGTAGCGGTCGGTGCCCGCCAGCCGCGCCGGGGTGAACCCGAGCGCCCTGACCTGCGAGGCGACGGAGTCGCTCAGGATCGATGTGCCGCCGACGAGGTAGACGTTCGCCCCTCGCTTCAGCACCCGCTTCAGCTCGCTCTTCACCGCCGGGGACAGCCCGCTCTTCGGCGTCATCAGCACCGGCCCGCCCTTCTTGCCGGCCAGCGCGGGCGCGGTGAGCGAGTACGCGGAGTCGTCACGGTTGATCAGCACCGCGGCCTTGGCGTTCATCAGGCCCGGCACGCTCGGAGCGCCGACGGTGTTCCAGGTCCAGCGGGACGAGGCGACGTTGGTGGCGTAGGAGTCGGCACCCCAGACCCGGCCGGTGCCGTTCTTGCGCAGCGGCTGCCAGCTCGGATTGGCTCCCTGCGGCGTGCCGGGGACCGGGGTGAGCTCGCCGGTGGCCAGGTCGACGTACTCGGTGCTGTGCACGTCGCTGCTGTCGCCCGTGGTGTGCGCGTCGAAGACGATGCGCTTGCCCGTGGGCGACCAGGACGGGTTGACGTGGTAACCCGGGCCGCTCGTGCGCTGCTGGACGTTCGTGCCGTCGGCGTTCGCCGTGAAGATCTGCGCCTTGCCGTCGGCGTCCTTGCGGACGAAGGCCAGCTTGGTGCCGTCCGGCGAGTAGGCGGGCTGCTCGGCGTCGGTCAGGACGCGCTTGACCGTCTGCATGGCCGAGTCGTAGACGTAGACGCCGTCGTTGTCGTAGCAGCCGTAGTTCTTGCGGCGTGTGAAGGCGAGCAGGCCCTGCGGGCTGACGGTGGGGTCGTTGTCGCAGACGGTGGACGGCTCCAGGGCGGCCGACAGCAGCGGGCGGGGCGCCCGCGAGCCGTCGGAGGGGCCGTAGGCGAGCTGGCCGCCGGTGGAGAAGACGACGAAGCGGCCGCCCCACCCGAAGGTCAGGTCCTCGTAGGGGGCGCTGGAGCGCACGCCCTGCGCCCAGGGCAGGGTGATCTGTGAGGCCCCGCTGGGCCGGATGCTGGAGATCTGACCCCCGGCGGTGACGAGTCGGCTGCCGTCCGGCGCCCAGGCTGCGTAGGTGCCCCCCTGGTGGGGCACCTGGGTCTTGGTTCCGGTGGCCGGGTCGACCAGCACCGCCCCGTCGGTGAGGATTTTGCCCTCGGTGCCCGGCCAGGGTCCGGCGTCGTCGGCGGCGGCACCGGGCGCGGCCGCCAGGGTGCCCATCGCGGCGAGCGCCACCGCGGACGCGAGCGCCGCGGCACGGCGGCGCGTGAACAGTCTCAAGTTGTCGACCCCCATGGATCGGATGACACGGCATCGGAACTATCGGAAGAAGAGAGCCGCGCATGGGCCGGGTCGGCGTCCGTCCCCCAGCCGACTCACAGCCGCGCCACAGCGGCTCGGTAACTGTAGTGCCACGCTGCGGCTGAGGGGAACAGAGTTACGAATGGGGGGAGTTCGGCGCCAGAGTGTCCACGCAGGACGCCCTGTGCGGTTATCCGACCGCCATTGGCACACTCACCCCCGACCAATTACTACGACGCGTGCTCCGGGACGACGACCCGTCGGCCTTCGAGCGTGCTGGTGGACCTTCGGGTTCTTCCGCAGTAAGCCGACTCCGCGAGTTCCTCGGCGTTTTCGAGGAACTCGCGGTCACACGAGGAACGTGGGCTCCCACATCTCAGGTGGGGAACTCGCCGAGCCAGCCGTGCTGGAGGAGGTGCTTGGGCAGGTAGTCGGATTCGACGTCGACGGGGATTCCTCCGTCGTGGGCCAGGCATGCGATGGCCAACGGGCCCAGGGCGATGCTGCCGTCGATGTCCGCAGCTCGGTCCTCGCTCAGGGTCCAGTAGACCTGGTGCAGCTTCAGGGCCTCCACCAAGGCCGGGGTGAAGCCTTCTTCGTCCTTGCGGACGAAGTGGTAGAAGAGGTTGATCGGCGGATAGAGGATGCCCTGCAGCAGGTCACGCGGAGCGATTCGCGCAACGGCCGGATCCGACGCCTGGAACGTGGCGGTGAGTTTCTCCACCAGCCCCGGCCGCCGCAACCAGTACGTCTGCAGGGTGTCGACCCAGTGGTAAATGTACTCGTCGTACTGCCCCTCCGGCGCCCGCAGCCGCTCCAGCGGGATCTCGCACAGTTGCGTCATCCGTTGCTGCTCACGGCAGATGACGGCCAGCCAGAACGCGGTCAGCCAGTTGCCCGCACTGGCAGAGGAAAGTGGGCCCACTGCCGGAAGGGGCCGAACCTTACGGTCGATCCGGCATTGCACGGTTCCCTCGTTCACACCCGTCACGGCGAACAGAGCTGAGCCCAGCTGCATCGCGTTGACCGCGGCCTCCCAAGTCTCCACGGACGCCGCTCGTGGGTCAGTGACACATCGGGCGCGCAGAGCCATGACGGCGGTGCTGAAGGTGGAGTCGATCAGGGCGGCCGAATGCTCAAGGCCGTCGATCTCCTTGGCCAGGTGATGGCTTAGTCGCTCCGCGAACCGCTCGGCATCGGGTCCTGCCGGCAGTCCATGCCGGGCGATCTGTACGGTCACGGAAGGGTCCCCTTACTGATGTCGAACCGGCGGTACTGAAGGCTGGTGTACGTCCCTGCGTTCTTCTCTCCCTTGACTACGGGGTGAGATTCCCGGTAAGCCGCCTTGGCTTTTCCCCACTGACTGGATCTGCGTTTCCTTGAGGCGGCGGAACCTTTCCAGGCAGCTGCGCGAAGGAGAGCGTTTGGTGGATTTGTGCCAACCCGGGCTGCGCCGAACAGGTACTTCGCAGGCCGTACGTGAGACAAACCCGCCAACGTCCACCTGTCAGCCTTTGAGTCGCTCCACGAACGCGGCCCAGGAAGCGGCGGAGAAGACGAGGGGACGGGCGTGCGGGGTCTTGCTGTCGCGGACGGGGACGATTCCGGGGTAGCCGTCGGCGATCTCGACGCAGTCGTTCGCTCCCCCTTCGCTGTAGCTCGACTTGCGCCACACGGCGCTGCTCAGGTCGGGGGTGTGCGTCATGGTCGGTGCTCCTCCAGTTCGCGCCTGATGAACGCGAGCGAGTCCGCCGGGGACAGCGCCAGGTCTCGGAGCCGATCGTAGGACAGTCGGAGCCGAAGAACATCGTCCGGATCTTCGACCAGGGCGCTGCAACCGTTGCCTTCCTTGTAGGCAACGGCGCTTCCGTCCTTCTGCCAGAGCAGGGTCAGCGATCCCGTCATGTGGTGGTGAGCTCCCACGGAGAACGGCAGCACGTGGACCACCACGTTCGGCCACATGGCGACGGCTTCGAGGCGAAGTAGCTGATCGGTCCAGGTCTTTGGGCGAGTGGCCGGACGCCGGAACGCGAACTCATCGATGATAATTCGGACGTCGGGCTCGGGTTTCTGCTGCAACAGGTACTGCCGCCCCAACCGTGCGACGACCTGCTCCTCGAGCAGGTCGTCACCGTCAGCCGTTGCCAGAGCCCCCGACAACACCTCACGGGCGAAGTCCTCGGTCTGCAGGAGGCCAGGCACGCCTGGCGTGAACACCTGCATGATCCGGGCAGTCGCCTCCAGCTCCATATAGCGCTTGTACTGGTCCTTGAAGGCATCGAGCCGCGCCACCTTCCAGTGGCTCACGAGCAGGTCACCGGACCCGAAGTACCTGTCCAGGTCCTCCATGACCGCCATCTTGGAGAGCCGTTTTCCCGACTCCAGCCGATGCAAGTAGCTCTTGTCGTACGCGGTCTCCTCGGCCAGTTGCCCGAGCGACTTCCCGGCCTTCTCGCGGAGGTACCTGAGCGTCCGCCCCAGCACGGCACGCCCCGACTCCCCTTCCACGTCAACGACTTCGCCCACGTCACCCCTCCTCGTTGCCGGGCGCTCCGGACCACGCCGACCCTCTTCCGCAGCGTACGCGCAAGCAGTGACGATCGAAGTACGAACCGTAATCGCACCTAGTCAGGGCCACCGCTCCGGAAGGGAACACCTGTGCTCGAAAATCCACGACTTCTGCCCTGGACCACTCCGGAGGGCAAGCCGTGCTACCTGAGTACCGACAGCGACGACAGCCTGCTCTCCCGGCTCGCGGACGAGGTGGAAGCTGCCCAACTGGCCTCCGGCGAGCAGGTGCTGATCGGCGCTGGAGCAGTTCTGGCCGACGCCAAAGCGGGTGAGCATGCGGTGCGGTTCGCGCTCACCAGGGCGGTGGAGTCGTTGGGCGACACACTCCGGATCGCGGCCAGCCGTGGCGCACGCCTCCAGGTGCGTGAACGGTGAGCACGCGCTGACTCCGGTTTCTTGCCGGGGCCATATGTCAGGTCTCGAACTCGCCCACCCAGGAGCGCCTGAGCAGGTGTTCGGGCAGGTACTCGGACTCGACGTCGATGGGCATGCCGACGTCGTAGGCGAGGCAGGCGACGGCCAGCGGCCCGAGTGCGACCGCGCCGTCCGTTGTGAGACGGCGGTCCTCGTCCTTGGTCCAGTACTCCTTGTGAAGTTGCAACGCCTCGACGAGCGCCGCGTTGAACTGGCCCTCGTCCCGTTTGAGGAACTGCAGGAACAGGTTGAGCGGCGGGTACAGGACCTTCAACATCAGCTCGCGGTCGGCGACGCGCAGCCGGGCCGGGTCGGTGCCTTGGAAGGCGGCGGTGAACTTCTCACCGAGTCCGGGACGCTCGGTCCAGTACGTCTGGAGGGAGTCGACCCAGTCGTAGATGTAGTCGTCGTACACCGCACCCGAGGCGCGTAGCAGTTCGATCGGGACGCTGGAGAGTTGTGTCATGCGGTTCTGGTCCCGGCAGACGATGGCCAGCCAGAACGCGGTGATCCAGTTGCCGGCGTCGGTGAAGTGCCGGGGGCCGATGGCCGGGATGGTTCGCACCTTGTGTGCGACACGGCACTCGACGGAGCCCTCGGTCGTCGTGGCCGCCGCGAACATCGCGGACCCGACCTGCATGGCAGCGACCCAGGCCTCCCACGTTTCGGACTTGTTGGCGGTGGGGTCGTGGAGGCAGTGCAGATGCGCGGTGCTCAGGGTGCTGCCGAAGGTCAGGCCGAACATCTCGGGCGACTCCGCGAGGCCCTCGATGTCTTCGACGGCCTCGCGATCGCACATCTCGATGAAGCCGGTCGGATCCTCGGAAGGAGGATCTTCCTCGCGTGACACGCGTGTGGGCATCAGTGTCTCCCAGGATCGGCGATGTTGAACTGCTCCATCTTGTAGCCGGCGTATTTGCCGGCCGGGGTGGCCTCTGCCTTGACCAACACGTAGTCTACTTTCCCCTTCGCGAGTGCCTTGCGAAGGTCTCTGGCGAGCTTCCTTTCGGTCGGGTCCTTTGCCTTATTGGCGCGTTTCTCCATTTCGTTGAGAATCGTCTCAAAGTATTCCCGAGTTCCTTGTTGGACCCGACTTCCCTTGAAGCTGGTACGCTCTCCCAGCTTCGCCTCTGGTGACCCCTTGGCCTCGACAACCACAAAGCGTCCATCTGAGGTTTTGTAAACCTGATCGAATCGATTGTTGCCGAAAGCGCCGTCATCGACACGTTTCGCACCCGGATACCGTTCCGGTATCGCATGGTGCTCCGCTACGTGCTCGCCGAACAACTCGCTCTGCTTGAGCATCTCGCCATGCAGAGGAGAGTGGGCAGCCTCGGCAGCGTCCCGTGCTGCCTCGAGTTCGGGTGTCGGGTGATCCGCGTAGGCCTTCTCCGCATTTTTCAGATCGGTTTCCGCCGCCTTGTCAGCAGCAATCGCCTCATGGCGCGTATGCGCCCATTCGTCGAGCTTGTGAAGTACGTCCTTCGGGACGTCGACGGCGGAGCCGCCGGGATGCGGGTTCGGGTCAAGGTATTTCGCCGGAGTTGCGGGCGGCAGATCACTTTTCGCGATCCATCGTTGAGGGTTGGCGGGATCGCGGACCAGCGTGGGAAGCCGCTGGCCGAAAACCTCTCGTACGGCGAATCGTCGATAACCATTTGACCGGTAATGCTCCTTGAACCAGGCCCTGTCCGTGTTGGCGAGTTCGACGTGCCGCCGCATGACCTCGCGCGGGTCGCCCTCGGCCGGACGCCCGTCGTCGAGATGGTCGCCTCCACCCCGGCCCAGATCGTCGAGGCCTCCGAACCCACCCGATCCGTGTGAACGGGGCGGCAGGCCATCGCTTCCGCCACCGGACAGGCCATCCCCGCCACTCCCCGCTGCGTGCACGGCGTCGCTGCCATGAGCGCCCGCATGCGCACCGACCAACTGCCGTTCCGAGTGGGCAGGTGCCTCGTCGTGCGTGGCGGCCGCCGCCCGTTCGTCCGCCGACGGTTCCTTCTGTGCCTGCTCCGCGGTCTGGATGATCTTTCCGTCCGCGTCGTGGACGGTGCCGTTCACGATGTCGTAGTAGTACGGCTTGCCCTTGTAGGTCGTGGCGAGCGTCGTCTCCGGGTTCAGGCCCGGTGGGAACTCCTGGGCCAGCGGCTGGTCGATGACCTCGTACGTCTTTCCGGCGAACTCGACGTACGAGCCCTTCATGACCGCCTTCAGGCTTGCCGTCACATCGCTGATCTTCGTCAGGCCGAAGCCCGCCGCCTTTGCCACGTACGTCATCGGGTCGGCGATGCGGCCCGCCTTGCCTGCGATCGATATCGCCCGCGCGATCCCGCCTGTCTTCGCGGCGGTGCCCGCGCCGCCCGTGAAGACCGTCGTCAGGACGTTGAAGGTGACCGCGCCCGCCGCGCGTGAGGGGTTCTTGCCCCATTCGTCCCAGGCGACCAGCGCCTTCGCCGTCTCCTTCACCGCTCGGCGCGAGTCGCGCAGCCAGGACGGGAGCTGGTCCTCGGGGGTCGCCCAGTAGGCGACCGGGGCGACCACCGTAAGGGCAACGCCGGTCAGGAGTTGGCCCAGGCCCTTCCAGGCCTGGCCGGCGGCGTCCCAGCCGTCCACGCCTATGAGCGTTCCCAGGCCGCGGATCGTGCCCCAGACGCCGTCGACGAAGAAGCCCTTGACGAAATTCCAGGCGTGCTCGTCCAGCCGGTACCACGGGGTCGACTTGTCGACCGGGTCGCCCCAGGGCAGGCCCTGGGCGTGGTCGAGGTCCTCGGCTCGGTAGCCGTACATGCCCTTCTTGTTCGAGCCGTCGTTGACCTTGAGAGGGTCGCCGCCGATCAGTTTGACGATCTTGGCGTAGCAGTCGCGCTCGGCGGCTTGGAAGGCCGTCCATGCCTCGTTGACCTGGTGGCGGCGGTGGTTGTTCTCGTCGACCTTGTCGCCGTCCTCGCTCCAGTCGTCGTCGTGGGCGATGGCGGCGCGGAACGCCCTGGCGTCCTCGCGGAGTTGCTCGAACTTCTTCACCAGCGGGCGGATCTCGTCCGCGTACGCAGCCAGGGCGCTCGCGATCGTCTCAAGTTCGTCCGAGAGTTCGCTGCCCGTCGTGGCTACCGGCTTTGTAGTGGCGAACAGCTTCTCCGCGTCCGGCGCCTTGTAGTACGCCGAGAGGGAGTTGAAGGTCGTGTCGATCTGAGAACCGGCGTCCCACAGGGACGTGGCGTCCGTGCCGATCTGCGACACGTCCCTGTCCAGCTGTTCCAGATCGCCGGTGAACTTGGGTATCTCTTCGGGGTCCAGGGCGGTCTGGTCGCTCACGAGCCGCCGTCCCTCTTCCCGCCGGAGCCCGGCATGTCGATCTTCGGGGGCTTGAGGGCGTTGCGCTGGGCCTCGGCGGCCATGTCCAGGTCGCCGTGGAGGTAGGCGCGGGTCGCCTCAGCGGCACCCTGCACCGAGTTGGCGGTGCGGCGGGCCATGAAGGCGAGTTTCTTCTGCCGTTCGTTCAGGTACTGGCTGAGTGCGGCGGCGACCGGGCCTACCGGGACACGGGGGGTGCCGGGCACCACCGGGCCGACCATGGGACCATGGAACTGTCCGCCCGGTACGGCCGTCCCCGCCGAACTCGCCGCGCTGCTCAAGCTGTTCACCATCGAGGTGGCGGCCTTCTCCAGATCCCCGCCCGCCTCACCGGTCATCGTGAGCGTGGCCTGCACGCCCACGGGACTGATGTCCCACCCCGCCATCCCCGAGCCCCCGCTCCGTACATCACGCAGATACGTTTCATCGGTCCCAACCGCGGCCAGTGAGCGCACAGTTCACGGGTGCGACTAATCGATCATTTGTATCAAGCGAGGCGCTGCCTCTCCAACGCGATTCAAGCCAAGCTGAGGGAGGCTTCCGGGTTCCACGGTCAATCCTGTCGGCCGCCGGGCCGTATGCGTCAGTCCGGTGCGCATCCCCGCAGGACGAACGCCACCAGTTCGTCCAGCCCCTGGCCGGCCATCTCCGGCGGTAGCGAGCCGCTCGCCATCAGGTCCGCGTAGCCGTGCACGGCGGAGAAGACCGCGACGCCCACGCTCTCCACCGGGCCCTCGCGGACCTCGCCGCGGCGTTGGCCCTCCATGATCAGTTCCGCTGTGCGGTCCGTCCACCGCTGGCTCGCGGCGATCAGGGCCTCGGACGCCTCCGGGTCGTGCTTGATCGAGTACATGAGGTCGAGCAACTCGGCGTTGGCAGTGGCGAATTCCACGTACGCGCGCGCCGTCGCGGCCAGGCGCCCGGCGAAGGACTCGCCCGCCCCCTCCTGGGCCGCCGTGATGGTCTCGGCGAGCCGGTCGAAGCCGGTCAGCGCCAGGGCGTCCAGCAACGCCTGCTTGTCCTTGAAGTGGCGGCTCGGCGCGGCATGGCTGACGCCGAGGTCGCGCGCGAGTTCCCGGAGGGACAGCGCGGCCGGTCCCTTCTCCCGGAGCGTCTCCTCCGCGCGGGTGAGCAGCGCGGCGCGGAGGTCTCCGTGGTGGTAACGACGACGGGTATGCATGTCGGTCAGTGTATCCAGCATGTGAGCGCCGCCTACATTGTTGATACCGGCAGCATTGTTGTCATTGACAGCATTGTTGTCGACGCCTACATTGAAACTATGCCCAAGACACAGCACAAGTGGACTGCCACAGACATCACCGACCAGAGCGGCCGTACCGTGGTCGTCACCGGCGCCAACAGCGGCATAGGTCTCGCCGCCGTCGACGCGCTGGCCCGCGCGGGCGCCCATGTGGTGCTCGCGGTACGAGACGTGCGGCGCGGCGAGGCGGCCGCCGCGACCGTCCGCGGCGCGAAGGGAAGCGTCGAGATACGCCGCCTCGACCTGGCCGACCTCGCGTCCGTACGGGAGTTCGCGGCCGGCTGGCAGGGCGATCTGGATCTGCTGATCAACAACGCCGGTGTCATGAACGTCCCCGAGGCCACCACCAAGGACGGCTTCGAGCTCCAGCTCGGCACCAACCACCTGGGGCACTTCGCCCTGACGAACCTGCTGCTGCCGCATGTGACGGACCGCGTGGTCACCGTCGCCTCGGGCGCGCACCGCTTCCCGGGCGCGCGTATCCACTTCGACAATCTGAACCTGGCCGGTGAGTACGCGCCGATGGTGGCGTACAGCCAGTCCAAGCTCGCCAATCTGCTGTTCACGCTGGAACTCCAGCGCCGTCTGGCCGAGGCGGGGTCACGGGTACGGGCCCTTGCCGCGCACCCGGGCTGGGCCGCGACCAACCTCCAGGGCCACGACGCCAGCGCCGTGCGCCGGGTGGCGATGCAGGTCGGCAATCGCGTCTTCGCCCAGGACGACAAGGCGGGGGCGCTGCCGACCCTGTACGCCGCGACCCGGGACCTGCCCGGTGCGAGCTATGTCGGTCCCGACGGCATCGGCGAGATGCGCGGCGGCCCCACCCTGGTCGGCCGCTCGCAGGCGGCGAGCGACCCGGAGGCGGCCCGCCGCCTGTGGACGGTCTCCGAGGAACTGACCGGCGTCACGTTCCCGGAACTCCCGGTGCCGTCGGGGACAGCGACGGCCTGACGGGCTCGCGACTCCAGCGCAGCGGGGGCGACGACGGCCCGACGGGCGCCCGCAGCCCCGCTGCCGTCGGGGGCGACGACGGCCCGACGGCCGTACCGCCCGCCTCTGAACCGCTCCTACCTGCGCGCCGCCCCCGGATGCCTCCGCACCCAGCCCTCCCACGCCGACGTGATCATGTCCGTCACGTCGTGTTTGGCCGTCCAGCCCAGTTGCTCGGCGATGCGGTCGGCCGAGGCGACGACGCGGGCCGGGTCGCCGGGGCGGCGCGGGGTGACCGTCGGCGGGGTGTCGTACCCCGTGATCGCGTTGATGTGGTCGATCATCTCGCGGACCGACACGCCCTCGCCGCGGCCGATGTTCAGGGTCAGGTCCGCGCCGGGGGAGGCCTGCAGCGCGCGGGCCGCGGCCACATGGGCTTCCGCCAGGTCGACCACGTGGATGTAGTCACGCACGCACGTGCCGTCAGGGGTGGCGTAGTCGTCGCCGAAGATGCGCGGGGCCGCGTTCTCCGTGAGCCTCTCGAAGACCATGGGGATCAGGTTGAAGACGCCGATGTCGGCCAGCTCCGGCGCCGCCGCGCCCGCCACGTTGAAATAGCGCAGGGACGCGGTGGACAGGCCCGTCGCCCGGGCCGTCGCGCGCACCAGCCATTCGCCGACGAGCTTCGTCTCGCCGTACGGCGACATCGGCACGCACGGCGTCTCCTCCGTCACCAGATCGACGTCCGGCATGCCGTACACCGCGGCGGAGGAAGAGAACACGAAAGAGGGAACCCCCTCCGCCGTCACGGCTTCCAGCAGGACCCGCAGGCCCTCCACGTTCTCCCGGTAGTAGTGCAGCGGCAGGTCCACCGATTCGCCGACCTGTTTCTTCGCCGCCAGGTGCACGACGCCCGTCACCTCGTGCTCCGCCAGCGTGCGGCGCAGCAGCTCTCCGTCCAGCGTGGAGCCCACCACCAGCGGCACCTCGGCGGGCACGCGCTCGGCGATGCCCGTGGACAGGTCGTCGTACACCACGGCCCGTTCGCCCGCCGCGGTCATCGCGCGGACGACGTGCGCCCCGATGTAACCGGCGCCTCCGGTGATCAGCCAAGTCATGTGCGGCCGTCTCCTCGTCTGTCGGCTCATGGTGTGGATTTGATTACTCACGGTGAAGCCGACGTCGGCTTCAGGTGTCTGCCGCAAGCGTCTGCTTCAAGTGAAGCAAGTGAAGCAAGTGAAGCAGGTGTCTACTTCAAGCGGAGCAGGCGCCTCGCCCTGCGTCCCAGAACGGACGTCACTCCGCGCACGCCCGGCGCCACCCGTACGGCCAGGGCCCCGGAGTGCGTCGCGTACGGCTGCACCAGCAGTACACCGTGCCCCAGGCTCGGCACCGCGCGGCGGTGCAGCAGACCGGGGCCGGAGACCGCGTGGCCCGTGGTCTCCCGGCTCGTGCCGTCGTCGAAGCGGAGCGTCAGCCTGAGGTCCCAGGTACCGGCGCCGAGCGCCGCGAGGTCCACGTGTGTCTCGGCCGTCCAGCTGCCGGAGTCCTCGTCGCGCCCGAGCGGGGCCGTGCGCGAGAGACCCACCTGGCGGTCGTCCTCACGGAGCACGAACTCCACGTCCACCCGGGCCGGACGCGCGTTCTCCACCCGCCCGTACAGCTCGTGCAGGCGCAGCCGCAGCCGTGACGCACGCGCGCGTGGATACAGTTCCGCGTCGACGGCGACCGGCAGGTGCTCCATCGGGCGGTGCAGCAGATGCTCCAGCTGGACCTCCGGCAGGTCCTCCGACCAGACCGGCGTGCCGTCCGCCGTGTCGGCGTACGGCGGGGTCAGCCTCGCTGGGCGGGCCGCCAGCGCCTTGAGCCGGTGCAGGTCGCGCGGCTGTTCGGAGGCGAGCACCACCTGCGCGACGACCCGGCCCGGCACGGACGCCTGCGCGAAGTCGGCGGTGTCGAAGTCCGACAGGTACGCGCGCGTGAGCTTCCACCACTCGGCGCGGTACTCCTCGTGGCGCAGCGGGAGCTCCCGCGCGTACATGCGCAGCCCGCGGTCCAGGAAGGAGGTGCGCGACGACCGGGCGAGCCGCTTCTCGCCGGCGCCCAGCAGGATCTCGTACGCCTGCCGGTTCGCCTCCATGCGCGCTTTCCAGTTGTCGACGTCGGCGCGGGCCAGGGAGATGGACAGACGCTGGGCGGAGCGGCGGACGTGCCAGATGTACACCGTCTCGGGGACCAGGGCCATGGTCGGTCCGGCGGCCAGGACGCGCGCGCCGAACACGAAGTCCTCGTACGGGAAACGGCCGTCGGGGAAGCGGATGCCGTGTTCGCGCAGGAAGTCGGTGCGGTACAGCTTGTTGACGCACAGCGTGTCGTGGGCCAGGCGGGGGCGCCGGGAGGGGTGGGAGACCAGCGCGGGCCGCTCGTACAGCTCCGGCTGCCAGGGGACCTCGCGGCCGGACGGCAGCTCGCGGCGCACGCACAGACCCGCGGCGACCTGGGTGCCGTGCGCTACGGCCGCCATGAGCAGGGCGTCGACCGCGCCGGGCGGCAGTACGTCGTCGCTGTCCAGGAACATCAGGTACGGGGCGGTCGCAGCGTCGATCCCGTCGTTGCGGGGGGTGCCGCAGCCGCCGCTGTTGACGGTTCTGCGCAGCACTTTTACGCGCGGGTCCTCGGCGGCGAGGGCGTCCAGCAGCTCGGGGCTGCCGTCTGTCGAGCAGTCGTCGACGGCGATCACCTCGCGGACGACGCCGCCCTGTGCAAGTGCCGAACGCACCGCGTCGGTCACATGAGTGGCGTCGTCGTACCCGATGACGACCACGCTGACTTGTGCATCGTGAGGGTGCATCGAATCCACGGGCCGCATCATAGGAGAACCTGGTAATTATCTGTTAAGAAGTAATTAACCTCCTGTGTGGAGGGCGGGAACGCGGTCGTGGCTCCGCGTCGGGGCGTCCGATTCCAGCCGTTCCGAAGTGGGTCGCCCGGCGCGCCAGAGGCGGACGAAGGACATGACCGCCGCAGAGGCCAGCAGCCCGTTGCGTACGAGCATGAGCTCACAGCCGGCCCAGGTGCTGTTGATGACGTATCCGTAGTAGGCGGGGAACTCCACGACACTCACCGCGGTCGCCGCCAGGATGAGTGCGGCCACCGAGCGCTGTGTGGTGTGGCGTGATGTCAGACACACCGCGGCCAGTCCGATCAGCCACACCATGTACTGGGGGCTGATCACCCGGCTCGTCACCGTGAACAGCAGGACGGCCGTCATCGCCACGTCGTAGGGGGTGGCCGGCGACCAGCGGCGGACGCGCAGCCGCCACACCAGCAGGAGGGCGAAGGAGACGGCGGTCAGCGCCAGCGAGCAGAGGGCGACCGCGTGCACATGCGGGCCCACGAACTCCACGGCCCCGTACTGGTAGCGCGTGCGCCCCGGCCAGCCGGCCCGGCGCGCGAACATCAGCACCGTGCCGCCCAGCGACTCGATCTGCACGCCCCTGCCGCCCTGCTGGCGCAAGAAGTCGAACGGGTTGTTGAACAGGGCCGCGAGCAGGGCGAGCAGCCAGGCGGCGGTGAGTGCGGCCGCCGCCCACGCCTGGCGGGTGCCACGGCCGCGCCGGGTGCCGATGAGTACCAGGACCGGCCACACCTTCACCAGGGCGCCGAGCGCCGCGAGCGCGCCGCCCACGCGCGGGTAGCGCGACAGCGTCAACAAGGCGAGGACCGCGAAGGCGGTGACCTGTACGTCGTACCGGGCGAGGGGGATGTGGAGCAACAGCGGCAGGCCCGCCGTCCACAGGGCCGCGCCGGCCAGCGAGCGGCCCGGACGGGTACCCACGCGCGCGAGGGCGAGCGCGATCACGGCGTCCGTGAGCAGCGTGATGACCACGAAGGCCTGGAAGTACGTGAGATTCGGGAGCAGTCCGGGCGACAGCAGCACCAGACCCGCGCCTGGCGGGTACTGCCAGAGCTGGTCGCCCTGCGGGAACGAGCCGTGGGTCAGGCCGCCGTACCAGTTGAAGTAGAGCTTCCACACCTCCTTGGCCACTCCGCCCCGGCCGAGCAGGGCGTACTGGTCGTGGACGAGCAGCCACAGCATCAGGGCGCGGCTGGCGAGCCATCCGGTGGCAAGTAGAAGCAACCTGTGTTTCTTGCGGACCCTCTTCACAAGGGACAGCGAAACGGGCGCGAACGTGCTCGCGTTGGGTTCCATGGAACTCTTCAAAGCACTCATCAAGCCCGGATACTAAGCCTGATAGGTGACATGAACTCAGATACACCGTCAATATCCAGTAAAAGATAGCTAATCACACAAAAACGGCGCATGTTGAATGCCTCACATGAGTCGGTCACCGATGAGGCGTCCGGAGCGCATGGCCGTCCTCGTGCCCGTGGTCGTCATGTTCGGGCTCGGGCTGTGGGGGCTGGACCGCGGCGGCATGTGGCGCGACGAGGCGGTCACGTTCCAGGTCGCGCTCCGCTCGACACCACAGATCTGGCATCTGCTGCACAGCGTGGACGCGGTGCACGGCCTGTACTACCTGCTGATGCACGTGGTCCTGGCCGTCCATCCCGGCGAGGTGCTGCTGCGGCTGCCCTCGGTCTGCGGCGCGGCCGCGACCGCGGGACTGGTCGCCGCGCTGGGCGCGCGGCTGCGCCGGCCGCGGGTGGGGCTGTGGGCGGGGCTGCTGTACGCGGTCACGCCGATGGTCGGGCACTACGCGCAGGAGGGCCGCTCGTACGCGATGGTCTCGGCCGGGGTCGCGGGCGCGACGCTGCTGCTCGTACGGGCGGTGCGGGGCGCCACGTGGTGGCCGTACGGCGTTGTCGTCGCCGTCACATGTGTGCTGCACGAGTTCGCGGTGCTGGTGCTGCCGGCGCACGCCTGCACGCTGGCGCTCGCGCGCATGCCCTGGAGGACATGGCGGGGGTGGCTGTGCGCGGCCGGGGCCACCGTCGTGGTGCTGCTGCCGCTGGTGCTGGTCTCGCGGGGGCAGGCGGAGCAGGTGGCGTGGCTGACGGCGCCGGACGGCCGGAGCGTGGAGCGGCTGGTGAGGGAGTTTTTCGGGCCGTCGAGGGCGGTGCTGGGGCCGTATCTGGTGTTGGCAGGGCTGGCGGTGTGGATGCCGTGGCCGAAGCGGGGGGTTTCTTTGGCGGGGGTGGCCCTGCCGTTGGCCTTGGTGCCGCCGACGGTGTTGATGGGGGTTTCGCAGGTCACGCCCCTGTACGACGACCGGTACGTGCTGTATTCGCTGGCCGGGGCGCCGTTGTTGGCCGCGGCCGGGGCGGAGCGGGTCGCCGGGGCGGCCGGACGGCTGCGGGCCGATGGCCGTCTGCCGCGCGCGCCGTACCGAGGAGGTGTCGCGCTGCTCGGTCTGCTTGCCGTCTGTGGGGTGCTCATCGTGCAGTTTCCGCTGCTCAGGGCCGATCGCAATGCCGCCAACCGCCCCGACGACCTCGCCGCCGTGGCCGCCGCCGTGGCGCGGGAGGTGCGGCCCGGGGATCCCGTGCTGTTCCTGCCCTCGCAGGAGCGGCGGTCGGTGCTGACCTATCCGGCGGGGTTCCGGGGGATCCGGGACGTGGCGCTGGACGTGCCCGCCGCCGCGGACGGGACGCTGTACGGGCGGGAGGCCGGACCCGGGGAGCT
The DNA here is from genome assembly GCF_040298185.1 of Streptomyces sp. NPDC001634. Classification (NCBI taxonomy): domain Bacteria; kingdom Bacillati; phylum Actinomycetota; class Actinomycetes; order Kitasatosporales; family Streptomycetaceae; genus Streptomyces; species Streptomyces sp. NPDC001634. The sequence goes on from NZ_JBEOZU010000037.1 coordinate 72,094, forward strand.
GCGGCGGCGGCTCGGCGGGCTGACCTATGTGTGGGTGGTCGGCCGGCGGTTCGCGCTGAAGCCCTCCTGGACCCCCTGGAACCCCACCGAGCGCGCCAAGCTCGCGGTCGTGAACGAGGAGTTCATCACCCGTAAGGAGTATGTGCGTCCCGGTCTCACCCTTCGCCTGTACGTGCGGCGCGAGGAGCACGGGGCCGCGTCGTAGGGGCGTCCCGGAGGAGCCGCTTCCGGCCCGTGGTGTCCTGGGCCCTGTCGTCAATCTCACGCCGCAGGGCCCGCCCTCCGGGCGGACGACTGGAGTTTGACGACAGGACCTAGTGCTCCAGTCGGACTGGAGTACTAGGCGCAGCCCGGCGTCTCCTCCAGCGCCGCCGCGTCCAGGGCCAGGGTCAGCCGGTCCAGGCGGGCCCGCAGTTCCGTGATCTCGTCCAGGTCGAAGCCCGTCGCCGCGGCGATCCGGCGCGGCACCAGCAGCGCGTGCTCCTTGAGCGCCGTGCCCTCCTCCGTGAGGTGGACGTGCACGGACCGCTCGTCCTGCGTGCTGCGCTCGCGTCGCACCAGGCCCGCCGCCTCCAGCCGCTTGAGCAGCGGCGACAGTGTCCCGGAGTCCAGGCGCAGATGTTCGCCGAGCTTCTTCACCGGAAGCTCGCCGTGCTCCCACAGCACCAGCATCACCAGGTACTGCGGGTAGGTGAGCCCCAGGTCCTTGAGCACGACGCGATAGACGCTGTTGAAGGCGCGGGACGCGGCGTTGAGCGAGAAGCAGATCTGGTTGTCGAGGCGCAGGTACTCCTCCGCCGAGGCCTCGGTGGAGGCCTCGATTCGGGGCGTCGGCGTGGTCGTCATGCCCCCAGGATAGCTCTGGCGGGCCATTTAGTTGTGTGCAATTGAATTGTGTGCTCTACTTGTCTCCGTGAGGCGGTCCGGACGGAAGGAAGGGCCGGCCGCCGGACATGACTTCGAGAGGGATGGTTTTCCATGGACGCGCTCTACACCGCTGTCGCCACCGCCACCCACGGCCGTGAGGGGCGTGCCGTCTCCTCCGACGGCAAGATCGACCTCGGGCTGTCCCTGCCGGTGGAGCTGGGCGGCGACGGCAAGGGCACCAACCCGGAGCAGCTCTTCGCCGCCGGTTACGCCGCCTGCTTCGGCAGCGCGCTGGGCCTCGTCGGCCGCCAGGCGAAGGTGGACGTGAGCGACGCCGCGGTGACCGCCGAGGTCGGCATCGGCAAGCAGGGCGAGGGCTTCGGCCTGAAGGTGACCCTGCGCGTCGAGCTGCCGGACTCCGTGGACGAGGCGACCGGTCACAAGCTGGTCGAGCAGGCCCACCAGGTCTGCCCCTACTCCAACGCGACCCGCGGCAACATCCAGGTCGACCTGGTCATCGAGTAACCCGTCATCGCCGGGTGATCCCCTCCGTACGGCCTCGTACGCCTCCGCCGGCGTACGGGGCCGTACGCATGCCCAGGACCCGCTCAGCCCGTCCAGGTCAGCAGATCGCGGTCGCCCGCCGCCGGTGCCGGGATCGACGCCGGCAGGTCCGGCTCGCCCAGCATCAGGGTCCGTACCACCCGCTCGGCGGCCCGTCCGTCGTCGAACTCGCAGAACCGCGCCCGGAACCCGGCCCGCAGCCGTGCCGACTCCTGGTCCCGCCAGCATCCGGAGGCGAACAGCCACGCCAGCTCCCGGTAGGAGCGCGAGACATGGCCCGGCGCGCTTGCCGTGATGTCGAAGTAGGCGCCCCTGCTGGCCGTGAACGCGCCCCAGTCGTCGGCGTGCACGACGATCGGCCGGTCCAGATTGGCGTAGTCGAACATGAGCGCGGAGTAGTCCGTGACCAGGACGTCCGAGGCGAGCATCGCCTCCTCGACCTGCGGTTCGTCGGTGGCGTCGACCACCAGGCCCCGCCGGTGCAGCTCGGCCAGGCCCATCGCGCGGGCCGGACCCTCCGCGAGCGACGGATGCAGACGTACGACGAGGGTGTGGCCCTTGCCCAGGTCCTCGGCGAACCGGGCCGGGTCGAAGCGGTCGACGTGGCCGCCCCGGACGTAGTCGCGGCGGGTCGGCGCGTAGAGCACGACCGTGTGGTCCTCGGGGATGCCGTGCCGCAGACGGAATCGGGCCCCGTCGTCGGGCTTCGCGTTGACGAGGACGTCGTTGCGGGGGCTGCCGGTGCGGGCCGAGGTGAAGCGGCAGGGGTAGGCGCGGTCCCAGACGAGCTCGGAGTGGCGGTTGGCGACGAGGCTGTGGTCCCAGCGGTCGGCGCGGCGCAGCATCTGCGGTACGTCGAATCCGTGCCGGGCGCCGGGTTTGCCGAGCAGGTCGGCCGCCATGTACTTCAGGGGGGTGCCCTGGTGGGTGTGGATGTGGACGCTGCCGGGCCGTTTGACCAGGGCGCCGGGCCAGTTGACGTTGTTCACCCAGTACGTGGCCCGCGCCATGACCTCGTAGTAGCGAGGGGAGCCCGGCGTGACGTGGTCGATGCCGGGCGGCAGCGAGTCCACCGCGTCCTCGTGGACCACCCACACGCCACGGATGTGCGGCGCCAGTTCGCGGGCCGCGGCGTGGATCGCGGCCGGGTCGCCGGACACGCCCTGATGGTGGGCCGCCGAGTAGACGGCGAGACCCCGGTCGAGGGGGCGCCTCAACTGGGCTGCGTACCAGGCTTGTTGGGCGCGGTTCGACACCACCCTGGCCGCACGCCTGCTGCCGCCCGCCGCGTACTCGCGCAGGACGCGCAGACCACGCAGCGCTGCGTACGACGCGTAGGGCGCGGTCGCCAGCAGTCGCATCTCGGTGCCGCGCTCGCCCTCGGGCAGGGTGAAGCCGTCCGGGAGGTGGCGGTGGTGGAAGGAGCGGATCTCGCGGTAGAAGTCCGGGCGGTCCGCGGCGGTCACGCGGTCCTCACGGGCCAGTACGAACAGCATGTGGTCCAGGGCCCGTTCGAACAGCAGCGGGCGCGCCCAGGCGAGGTCGGGGCGCCCCTCCAGGAAGGTGAACAGGCCCTCGTACTGCTGGAAGATGTCGAAGTGGCGGCGCCCCGGCGTCCTGGTGATCGCGCCCTGCCGGCGCTGCCGGTACTCGACCCCGATCCGGTCCAGACAGGCGATGCGGTCCGCCAGCACCATCGACCGGTAGGTGACGGGCGCGTCCTCGTACAGGCCGGGCGCGTACTGGAGGTCGTGCCCCACGAAGAAGGAGCGACGGTACGCCTTGTTCCAGGCGACCAGGAACAGATGCAGATACTGCGGGCTCTCGCGGATGCTGAAGGTGTCCGTGCCCGCGGCGGCGAGCAGGTCGGCCGATGTGCTGCGGCCGCCCCGGCCCCACCAGTGGGTGCGCACATGGTCGAAGACCAGGATGTCCGGGTCGGCGGCCGCCGCCAGACGTGCGGCGACCGCGGCCAGCAGGCCCGGCGTGTAGTAGTCGTCGCTGTCGAGGAACAGGACGTAGTCCCCGCGCGCATGTTCCAGGCCCGCGTTGCGGGCCCGGCCCAGGCCGACGTTCTCGGGCAGGTGCAGCACCCGTACCCGTTCGTCGCGCTCCGCGTAGCGGTCGAGGATCGCGCCGCAGCCGTCGGGCGAGCGGTCGTCGACGGCGATCAACTCGAAGTCGGCGTACGACTGACCGAGCACCGAGTCAAGACACTCGTGCAGGAAGCCCTGCACCTTGTAGACGGGGACGATGACGCTGAAGCGGGGCACGATCAGCTCCTCACGAGGGCGTGGGCCGGGGCCGGGATGCGCTCGGCGAGCGGGATCACGGGCGGGATCGACTCGGGCGGCTCGCCCAGCAGCACCCGGCGTACGACGCGTTCGGCGGCGCGTCCGTCGTCGAACTGGCAGAAGCGCTCCCGGAAGGCGGCGCGCAGGGCGGCGGCGGAGTCGTTCGCATACGAGCCGTCGCGGAAGGCGGCGGCCAGGTCCTCGGGCGTACGGGCCACCCGGCCCGGCGGGGCCTCCATCAGGTCGAAGTAGACGCCCCGGGTCTCCTGGTAGACGTCCCAGTCGTCCGCGTACACGACGATCGGCCGGTTCAGGTTGGCGTAGTCGAACATGATCGACGAGTAGTCGGTGATCAGCGCGTCGGCGGCCAGGCACACGTCCTCGGAGGAGCGATGCCGGGTGACGTCGATGATCCGGCCGCTGCTGCGCGCCGAGCCCCCGTCGTAGAAGTAGTGGGCGCGCAGCAGGACGACATAGTCGTCGCCGATCGCCTCGCAGAACGCCTCCAGATCGAGGCGGGACTCGAAGCCCGTGGTGTAGTCGCGGTGCGTGGGCGCGTACAGGAGGGCCGTCTTCTTCTCGGGGACGCCCAGGTCGCGGCGGATACGGGCGACGTCGTCGGCGGTCGCCGTGTAGTAGACGTCGTTGCGCGGATAGCCGTATTCGAGGGTTTCGTACGAGCTGGGGAACGCCCGTTCCCACATCTGGGTGGAATGACGGTTGGAGGAGAGGTTGTAGTCCCAGCGGTCCACCCGGTTCAGCAGCTTGGTGAAGCTGCCGGTCGCGGCCGCCACCACGGGGTACATCGCCTGGTCGGCGCCCATCTTCTTCAGCGGGGTGCCGTGCTGGGTCTGCAGATGCACACTGCCGGGGCGCTTGACGACGGCGTCCGCGAAATTGGCGTTGTTGACGAGGTACTTGGCGCGGGCGAGTACGTCCCAGTAGGCGCGGCTGCCGATCACCGCGTACTCCACGTCCTTCGGAATGCTGCCCACCGCGTCCGGCTCGACCAGGAACACCGAGCGGATGTGCGGGGCGAGTTCGCGGGCCTTGGCGTGGATCGCCGCCGGACTGCAGGCGTAGCCGCGGCCCCAGTACGCGCAGTACACGGCGAGGTTCTCGTCGATCGGGCGGCGCAGCTGCAGCGCGTACCGGGCGCGGGTGCGCAGCATGCGCGGCACCGCTGCCTTCCGCACGGCCTTCGCCGCACCCTGGTTGATCCCCCGCAGGGCACGGAACGCGTCGTAGGCGCCGGATGCGAGCAGCCGGTGCTGCACACCGACGCTGCCCGCGGGCGGCCGGTACCCGGCCGGGCGGTGGCGCCGGTACAGCCGGCCCGCACGCCGGAAGAATGTCCGGCGCAGATGCGCGGGCAGCCGCTCCGGATGCCCGGCGGTCCTCAGGATGACGGAGAAGAGCTGCTGGAACAGCGGCATCGACCGGTCGGCGGGCAGGGCGATCTCGGCCGCCCGGCCGAGCACCAGCTCGACCTGGTCGAGGAGGTCGAGCTGGTGTTCGCCGGGGCTGTGCAGCCGACTGCCCTGCCGGCGCACCAGATGCCGTACACAGACCGTGTGCAGCACCGCCACCCGCTCGGCGGCGAGCGTGACCAGACCACCCCAGCCGATGTCGGTGAAGTGGGCTGCGGGAAAGGTGAGCTGGTGTTCGGTGACGAACGTCCGGCGGTAGGCGGCGCTCCACGCGGGGACGGACACTCCGGTCAGCTCCGGGGCCCGGCCGGGCGCGAACGCCCCCTCGGGAGTCCGGCCCAGCAGGGGAGTGGACGTCTCGGCGTCCCACCAGTGCACCCGTTCATGGTCGAAGTAGAGGACGTCCACGTCGCCCGTCGACATCAGGCGCGCGTCGATCGCCGCAAGGGCGCCGGGTGCCAGGATGTCGTCTCCGTCGAGGAACAGCAGATACGTCCCGGTCGCCGTTGCCGTCCCGGTGGTGCGGGCCACTCCCAGGCCGCCGGCGGGCGGCGAGGTGAGCGCGACGACCCGGCTGTCCCGCTCGGCATACCCGGCGGCGACCGCGCCGGCCGGGGAGTCCGGCGCGTCACAGACCGGGAACAGCTCGAAGTCGCCGAAGGACTGGCCGAGGACGGAGTCCAACGCCTGGGACAGACGGCCGGCGACACCGAACGCGGGGACGATGATGCTGAAGCGGGGCATTCTGGTCTTTCTCTCGGGCCCCGGTTCCTGGCCCGGGGCCTGTGCGTCGTGGGAGTGCGGGAACCTCAGCGCCGCGGCCGTCCGGCGGGACGCCAGGTGACGATGGGGGTCCCCCTGTTCATGGGGGTCCCCCCGCTCGAGCGAAGCCGAGAGCGGGGGAGAAGCCGAGAACTTGGGGGAGAGCGGGGGTGGGCCTGCGCGGCATGGCGGAACTCCGGGGCTCGGGTCAGAGGGTCTCGGCGACCCGCACGGGGCGGCCGGGCGCCGGAACGGTCGTGAGCGGTACGGCCCGCAGGCCCGCCGCCGCGGACGGGACCGGATGGCGGTGGGCCAGGGGCACGACCGACGGCAGCCAGGCACTCTCCCCGAGCACGACCCGGCGCACGACGCGCTCGGCGGCGCGCCCGTCGTCGTACGGGCAGAAGCGCTCGCGGAACGCCCTCCGCAACTGCGCCGAGCGCGAGCCGCACCAGTGTCCCGTCGCGAAGATGTCGATCAGCTCGTCCTCGTCGCGCGCGACCGCGCCCGGCGGGGCCTCGCGCACGTCGAAGCAAGTGCCACGGGCCGCCTCGTACGACTCCCAGTCGTCCGCGTACACGACGATCGGCCGGTCGAGATTGGCGTAGTCGAACATCAGCGACGAGAAGTCGGTGACCAGCGCGTCCGAGGCAAGGCACACCGACTCGACGCTCGGGTGGCCGGTGACGTCGATCAGCCTGCCGCCGGTGGCCCGCGCCAGCGGCTCGCCGTACGAGGGGTGTGCGCGGGTCAGCAGCACGAAGCGCGGGCCGAGCCGGCGCAGCACGCTCTCCAGGTCGAGGGCGAGGCGCTGGCCGCGGCGGTAGTCGCGGTACGTCGGCGCGTACAGGATGGCGACCGAACCCTCGGGGATGCCGAAGGTCTGGCGCAGCCGGGCCACGTCCGCCGAGGTCGCGCGGGCGAAGACGTCGTTGCGGGGAAGCCCGTACTCCAGCGTCGTGAACCGGGACGGGAACACGCGCTCCCAGACGAGGGTGGAGTGCCGGTTGCCGGACACGACGTAGTCCCAGGTGTCCGCGGAGCGCAGCATCCGGTCGAAGTCCGTGCCGCGGGCGGCGGCCGGACGGTCCTGAAGGTCCAGGCCCATGCGCTTGAGCGGGGTGCCCTGCCGGGTCTGGATCAGGACCTGACCGCGGCGCTTGACCACACGGCCATCGAAGTCGGCGTTGTGCACGAGGTACTTGGAGCGTGCCAGCGCCGTCCAGTACGCGGCCGAGCCGGGCCGCAGCCGGCGTGTCGCGACCGGGATCGTGTGGTGGTGCTCGGGGTGCGCGATCCATGCGGTGCGGATGTGCGGGACATGATTGCGGAACGCGGATTCCAAGGCGCCCGGGTTGCAGCCGTACGGGCCCGATGCCTCCCGTGTGAAGACGGCGCGGTCGGCGCGCAGCGGGAGGCGCAGCTGGATGCGGTAGTGCGCTTGGAGCGCGGTCGCGGCCAGCCGCCTGCTCCACTTGGAGATCTGCCGTTCGGCGCCGCGCACGAGGCGGGACGCCAGGGACAGCAGGCGGTAGGTGCGGTGGCTGCCGAAGCGGATCAGCAGATGGCGCAGGCGCATGGGGGCGCCCGGGACGCGGTAGCGGCGGTAGTGGGCGCGGGCCAGGCGCAGGAACTCGGCCCGGCTGTCCCGGGGCAGCCGGCCGCGTCGGACGAAGACCGTGGCCAGGTGGTCGATCATGCGGCGGAACAGCACCGGCCGCCAGCGGGCGAGTTCGGGGTGCGCGTCGAGGTGGGCGAAGACCCGGTCGTACTGGCCGAAGACATCGAAGTGCTTGCGGCTGGTCGAGCCGAGGATGCTGCCCTGGCGGCGCTGGCGGTAGTGGACGCAGACCCGGTCGAGGGTGGCGATCGTCTCCGCGCTCACCAGCACCGGGAACGTCCAGGGCGCGTCCTCGTAGTGGCCGGGCGGGAAGGCGAAGCCCTCGCGTTCGACGAACTCGCGGCGGTACGCCTTGTTCCACACCACCATCAGCAGCGAGAGCAGACCGGGGCGGTCATCGAGGGTGAAGGGCGCCGGGCCCTGCTCGGTGAGCAGGCCCGACAACTGGTTGCGGACCGTCTTTCCCGTCCAGAACGCACGGGCGTAGTCGAAGACCAGGACGTCCGGCTCGGAGGTGTCCTTGAGCCGGTCGGCGATGTCCCGGAGCGCGTCCGGGGCGAGGGTGTCGTCACCGTCCAGGAAGAGCACGTAGTCGCCGGTCGCCTGCTCCAGCCCCGCGTTGCGGGCCCGTCCGAGCCCCACGTTCTCCGGCAGGTGCAGTGGGCGGACGCGCCCGTCACGGGCGGCGAACTCGTCGATGATCGCGCCGCAGGCGTCGGGCGAGCGGTCGTCGACCGCGATCACTTCTAGGTCCGTGTACGACTGTTCCAGCACGGATGTGAGGCATTCCTGCAGGTACGCCTGAACCTTGTACGCGGGGACGATGACACTGAACCTGGGCAAGGGGCATCCATGGGATCGGCGCGGGCATACTGCCCGGAAACGGCCAATGGGCCGGTTTGGTTACGTCGACTGCGGCATATGGGGGAACGCCACCGGAAACCCCAGGTGAACGGCGAGGGGTGGACCGGGTTCCGGCCCACCCCCTGAACTGCCGTGCGGACGGGACTATTTGACGGCGCCCGCCATGACGCCCGACACGAACTGCCGCTGGAACGCGAAGAACACGGCCAGCGGGATCACCATCGAGATGAACGCGCCCGGTGCCAGGACGTCGATGTTGTTGCCGAACTGGCGTACCTGTGTCTGCAAGGCCACCGTGATCGGCTGGGTGCCCGACTTGGTGAACACCAGCGCGACCAGCATGTCGTTCCACACCCACAGGAACTGGAAGATGCCGAGGCTCGCGATCGCCGGACCGCCCAGCGGCAGCACGACCCGGGTGAACAGCCGCAGTTCGCCCGCACCGTCCAGACGGGCCGCCTCCAGCAGCTCCCGGGGGATTTCGGCGAAGAAGTTCCGCAGCAGGAACACCGCGAAGGGCAGGCCGAAGCCCGTGTGGAAGAGGATCACCCCGAAGACCGTGCCGAACAGGCCGATCTTTCCGAACAGCTCGGCGATCGGGATCAGTGCCACCTGTACGGGGACGACCAGCAGGCCGACCACGCCCAGGAACCACCAGTCGCGGCCCGGGAACTCCATCCAGGCGAAGGCGTAGCCCGCGAGGGAGCCGATCACCACGACCAGGATCGTCGCCGGGACGGTGATGAGGACCGTGTTCACCAGGGAGTTGGTGATGTCGCTGTTCTCCAGGAGCTTCTGGTAGCTCTCGAACGTCAGCTGCGAGGGCTTGCTGAAGACCGTCCACCAGCCCGACCCGCTCATGTCCGCGGGCTTGCGCAGCGAGGCGAGGAGCAGACCGATGGTCGGCACCAGCCAGAACAGGCCTACGACGATCAGGAGGACGCGGACCAGTCCGCCGCTCACCGCGGCCGCGATCCGTTCGCCGGGCGACTGCTTCGCCTTGACCACCGTGACGGGCGACGCCTTCGGCAGACCTCCGGCATACGTCGTCATCGCCGCACCTCCCGCCTGAGCCTGCGGATGTTGCTGCATTTTTCCGGGGACGTCGACATCAGCGGCTGCCGCCGCGGGCCCCCGGACCCCCGGCCGAGGGCCCGACGCGTCCTCATCGCCTGACCTCCCGCCTGAGCCGCCGGACGTTGAACAGCATCACCGGGATGACGAGCAGCAGCAGGAACACCGCGATCGCGCTCGCGATGCCCGGCTGGTCCTCCGAGAAGCCCTTGCGGTAGAGCTCCAGGGCCAGCACGTTGGCGTCGTCCTGGGACGAGCCCGGCGGGATGATGAAGACCAGGTCGAAGATCTTCAGTACGTTGATCATCAGCGTGACCGTGACGACCGCGAGCACGGGCGCCAGCAGCGGCACGGTGACCCGGCGGAACACCTGCCACTCGTTCGCGCCGTCCACCCGCGCCGCCTCCAGCAGCTCCCGCGGCACGCCCGCGAGCCCCGCCGCGATCAGCACCATCGCGAAACCGGCCCACATCCAGACGTACGCGCCGATGACCGCGGGTGTCACGAGCGTCGGGCCGAGCCAGTCGACGCCGTTGTACGGCTCTCTGAAGTTACTTGCCGGAAGGCGTAGCCGAGCCCCGTCCGCGCTCGCCGGAAGTGTGAACGTCCCGTCCGCGGCGGCCTTGGCGGAGGCGACCACCTTGCCGTCCTTCACCGCCTCGATCCGCATACCCGCGTAGCCCTGCTCGGACGGATCGACCGCGCCGAGCTTCCCGACGCCCCTGCCGCGCGTGAAGTCCTGCCAGGCCGTGCCGGTGATCTTCCCGGGCTCCGGCCTCGCCTGGACCGCCCGCTTCGCGCTCTTCGGCATCTTGTCGGGGGCGACGCCCACCAGGGGGAGGGCCACGGACTCGCCCGTGTGGACCGTGGCCCTGGTGACGAACCCGCCGCTCTGTGCGGTGAGGGGCGACCGACGGCCCGGGTGCGCGTTGGGGAACGCGGACGACTCCGCGAACGTGTCGTGGATGCCCACCCACACCGCGTTGGCGACACCCCGGCTCGGGTCCTGGTCGTACACCAGCCGGAAGATGATCCCCGCGGCGAGCATCGAGATCGCCATCGGCATGAAGACGACCAGCTTGAACGCCGTGCCCCAGCGCACCCGCTCGGTCAGCACCGCGAAGACCAGACCCAGCGCGGTCGAGACCGTCGGCGCGAACACCACCCAGATGATGTTGTTCTTCAGGGCGGTGCGGATGCCGTCGTCCGTGAAGAGGGCCTTGTAGTTGTCGAATCCGGCGAAGGAGTCGCCGGGCTGGTTGAGGAAGCTGCGGATCAGCGAGTACCCGATCGGGTAGACCACGAGCGCGCCCAGCAGTACCAGGGCGGGCAGCAGGAACAGTGCTGCCACGGCCTTGCGGGTGCCGGTCACACTCTTGCGTGCCCCGGGTGGGGCAGGGGCGTTCGGGGCCCCTGCCGCCGTGGCCGACGTCATCGCCGGATCAGCTCCCGCTGCCGTACGCCGCCGCCGCGTCCTTCTCCAGCTTCGCCTGGGTGCCCGCGACGTCCTTCGGATTCTTCAGGAAGTCCTGGAGGTCCTTCCACTCGCCCTTGCCGGGCGTGCCGCCGAAGGCCTGCGGGGCCTGGTCGGACATGTCGAAGCGGAAGCTGTCGCCGGCCGCGATCAGCGCCTTGGCCATCTTCTGCTGTACCGCGTTCGGGTACGCGGACAGGGCGACCGACTTGTTCGGCGAGAGATAGCCGCCGAGCTTGGCCTGGATGGTCGCGGCGTCCGGCGAGGCCAGGAAGGTGGCCAGGGCCTGCGCCGCCTTGGAGTCCTTGAAGATCACGGCCGCGTCACCGCCGGTGACCACGGGCGGTTGGCCGCCCACGGCCGGGAACGGGAACACCTTGGCGTCCGTGCCGATCTTCGCCTTGGTCTCCCCGATGTTGACCTGCGCGAAGTCGCCCTCGAAGACCATGCCGGCCTTCGGCTGGTCACCGCCGGTGAAGGTCTGGGTGACCGAGGCCGGGAACTCGGTCTGCAGCGCGCCGTCCGGGCCGCCCGCGATGTAGTCCTTCTTGCCCCAGATCTGGGCGAGCGTGGTCAGGGCGTCCTTCACGGACGGGTCCGTCCACTTGATCTTGTGCTGAGCCAGTTGGTCGTACTTCTCCGGGCCTGCCTGGGAGAGGTAGACGTTCTCGAACCAGTCGGTGAGGGTCCAGCCGTCGGCACCGCCGACCGAGAAGGGGGTGACGCCGGAGTCGGAGACGGCCTGGGCCGTCGTCATCAGCTCCTGCCAGGTCTTCGGCTCCTTGGCGCCCGCCCCCTCGAAGACCTTCGCGTTGTACCAGATCAGGGACTTGTTGGCGGCCTTGTAGTAGACGCCGTACTGCTTGCCGTCGACCTTGCCGATGTCCTGCCAGCCCTGCGAGTAGTTCTTGGCGAGCTCCGCCTGGGCCTCGGCGCCCAGGGGCTTGGCCCACTTCTTGTCGACGGCCTGCTTGATGGCGCCGGGCTGGGGGAGCAGTGCGACGTCCGGCGGCTGACCGCCCGCGATCTTCGAACCGAGGAAGTTGATGATCGGGTCCTGGGCGGGCACGAAGGTGACCTTGGCGCCGGTGCGTTTCTCGAACTCGGCAAGCACCTTCTTGAAGTTGGCCTGCTCGACGCCGGTCCAGACGGCGGCGACCTCCAGGCTTGCGCCATTCAGTTTGGGGAGGGTGACCGTCGTGCCGGTTTCCGTGGCTCCGCTGCTGTTGTCGCTGCTGCCCTTTTTGTCGTTGCTTCCGCCGCAGGCGGTGAGTGAGAGCGCCAGTGCTCCCGCGGTCACAGCGGCTGCGGTCCTGGCGGCCCTGCGTGTCCGGATGGTGTTGATCGTGCTGCGCATCACTGCCCCGTTCTTCGTGCCTCGTCGAACGTGCGAGTGCTGTCCCGTGCGCTCTGGTCTACGCGGGGTCGTACGGGGCGGCAAGAGCACCCGCGGTGTCAAGCGAGGGATCGTGACCGCGTCGTGACGTACGGTCAGGATACGCAGAGGAACCTACAGCAGTGAGGGCACCTCCTCCGCCGACACCGACCGCGCGGCCCTCTCCAGCGCACTCGCCAGCAGCGCCAAGTCCGTCGGCCCGTTGCCCAGTTCGCGTACCGGACGCCGCGCCGGCGGGTCCCCCATACGGTGCCACTCGAGCGGTACAACGGTGGGCCGAAGCGTCGCGGTCCGGGGGATCCGTCCTGTGATCCGCCCGCCCTGGAACGGCGTCACCCTGCCGTCCGCGTGCCTCAACACCCCCCGTCCCGGGGCGGGTTCGTCCGCGCCGCTCGTCACCGCCTCCAGTACGACCCGCGACGCGAATCCGCGCGCCGCCCCCCATTCGGCCGTACGTCCGCCGGAGGCCGTCGCGGCGACGAGGTGCACCCCGAGCCGCCCCCCGTCCCGGGCCACCGCCTCCAGCGCCCGTACGACCGACCCGGCCGCCGGCCGTCCAGGTGAGCCCAACGCCGGGGACAGCAGCGCGTCCAGGTCGTCGACCAGCACGACCAGCCGTGCCAGCGGCGGCCCCGTCTCCGTCCGCTGCCGCGTCGCGGCCGGCCGCAGCCGCAGCGTCGAGCTCGGCGGCGTGTCGAGGTCACCCGAGCCCGAGCCCGCTCCCGAGACCGAGCCCGATCCCGCTCCCGAGCCCCCCACACGCTGGGGCACTATCCGGCCCGACCCCTCCCGCTGTGTGTGCCACTCGGCGAAGCCGAGCCGCCCCAGCAGTTCGGCGCGCCGCTTCAGCTCAGCGCTCAGCGACTGCGCGAACTCCCGCATGCGCACGGGGTCGTTGGCCGCCAGATGTGTGGTGACGTGCGGCAGGTCCGTACAGACGCGCAGACCGTCGCCGCCGGTGCCCGCGTTCGCGCCGCACTCGCGGCCGTCCACGAGCACGATCCCGAGTCGGTCCGGGCGCTCGGCCGACGCGAGCGACGCGGCGATCGAGCGCAGAAGTTCCGTACGACCGCTGCCGGGCGGCCCCTCGACCAGCAGATGCGGTCCCTCGGCGGCGAGGTCCGGGCACACCGGACCGCGCGGCCCGGCCCCGAGCACCGCCCAGGCGCGTCCGCCCGGCGAACCCGTGTCGTCCGCCGCGTCCGCCCAACGTGCCATCAGCGACGCGGGGGTGGCCCGCGCCAGCCCCAACTCGTCCAGCAGGCGTGCCGCCTGGGGCAACGGCGTCGACACACGCGTGTGCCGGTCCCCGCCGCCCTCCGTCCGCAGCGGGGCGAGCGCCCGTGCGAACCGCTCCGCCCACGCCGGGGACACCGCGTCCACGGCGGCCACCGTGCCGTGCCCCACGGGAGCCCGGCGCCCGCGCGCGGCGTCCGCGCTTCCGCCCGGCGCGACCCGCAGCAGCCGCAGCGCCGTCGCCACGTCACCGCTCAGCAGCGCGATGGCTCCGCACTCCCGGAACACCGGCGAGGCCCCGCACGCCGCCTCGTACGTCTCCGTCACCGGCGAGGCGGGGGAGGCGGACGGTGCGTCGGCCAGGCAGACGACATGGATACCGGCCCGCGCCCCCTCCTGCGCCAGCCGCACCACGGCCTCGCGGACATCGGCACCGCCCGGGTCGCCGTCCACGATCACCACCGTGTACGGCCCCGCGAAAGTGCCGTCCGCCGGGTCGTCGTCCCGCGCCCAGGAGGGGCGACGGGCGGCGCCGCGCTGGGAAGAGCCGTCCTGCGGGCCGGCGGAGAGGCCGCCCGGGTCTGCCTGGGGGTACGAGACGTCCTGCGTGCCGTGCGTCTCGGCCGCCGTGCCGGTCGCGCGGCCCGTGTCCGTGCGACGGCCTGTGCCGGTCGCCCCGGTCGCGCCCGTGTGGCCGTCCGGGTCCGTGAGGTGGTCCCCCAGGCGGCGCAGCAGCTCGTCCGTGCGGGCCGTCGCCTGTTCGCGGTCGTACGCCAGCAGGAGCCGGCAGTCCTGGCCGTGGGCCGGGCGGAGATGCGGGAGCCAGCCGAGCCAGGACCACTCGGCGGTGCGCTCCTCCAGCGGGCGCGAGCGGTCCGCGCTGATCAGGACCAGCTCCAGCGTGTCGGGGGAGTGCAGCGCGGCGAGCTGTGCCACCACGGCGCGTGCCAGCCCGGACAGCCGCGCCCGGGGCCCGGCGAGGCCGAGCGCCCCCGCCTCGCGCAGCCCGGCGGTCACGGGCACGGAGGGCAGCAGCCCCGAACCGTCCGGCGCCGCCCGGTCGGCCGTGCCCAGCCGCACGGTGAGCGCCTCCGGGTGCCCGGGGCCGCGCTCCCACAGCCGCGGCCCGGGTCCCAGCGCGGTCAGCAGCAGTGACGCGGGGTCCGGCCACTTCTCCGGTGCCGGGGCGACGGGGGGCGCCTGCTGCGGCGTACTCCCGTCCTCGGCGTACGCGTCCCGTCCCGCGCCGCCCGGTTCGCCGCGGCCTCCGGTCAGCCGCCGCGCCCAGGCGCCGAACCCGCTGCGCCTGCGCACCCCCGGCGGCACGTCCGTCCCGCGCGGCGGGGTTCCCTTGCGCGTGCCCTCGTCCGTCGGGCCCCCGGATGCGAGACCCCGGCTTTCGATCCGCGGAGCTCCGCCCTGATCCGGTACGACCCGCCCCGAGAGGCTGGGGGACGACGGCTCCACGGGCTCGTGCTCCTGCGCTCCCGGGCCAAGGCCGCCCGAGGCACCCCAGGCGGTGACGCCGAAGCCGTGATGCGTGTCCCCGTGCGCGCCCCGGGACCCGTGCGCACCCTGGGAGGTGCCGTCGTGGGGGGAGCGGAGACCGGTCCCGGTGCGGCCGTCCGCGCCCGAGGTTCCGGTGCCGGATCGCGCCTCCGCGGGGCTCCCCACGCGCGCGTGGGGCACGGTGGCCGGTGTCTCCGGTCGTGCGGAACCCCCGGGGCCTGTCGAATCCTCCTCGCCGAGGACCCGCACATGTCCCTCCCCGTCCGGCGCCGTCCCCATGGACCGCACCCCGCCGGACGGGGCCAGCCGCAGGGCCGACTCGCCGAGGCGCAGCAGAGCGCCGGAGGCGAAGCGCACCGGCCGGTCGGTCACCCGCCTGCCGTCGAGCACGGTGCCGTTCGTGGAGTCCAGGTCGGCGACCGAGACGCGGCCGTCGGCGGTGACCGTCACCGCGCAGTGCAGCCGGGAGACGTCGGGGTCGTCCAGGGGCACGTCCGCGTCGGCGGAGCGGCCGATCCGGATCACGCCGCCGTGCAGCAGATGGACACCGCCCGCGTCCGGACCCGCGACCACATGCAGCTGGGCCGCGTCCTCGTCCGGCTCGGGGCCGGGCTCCGCGGGGGCACCCAGGGACAGCACCGCGCCGTCCAGCAGGGGCGGCTCGCCCAGCGTGCAGCGCTGTGCGTCGAGCCGCTCCTCGCCCGCGTACAGCACCACTTGTCCGTCGCCTCCGCCGATCGCCGAGGCCAGGCCCGAGGCCACCGCGGCCAGTGCCGTCCCGGCGGGCGCGGTGACCAGCACGTCGCAGCTCGCCGCGCGCGCCCGTGACTCCGGGGGCGGGCCCAGGGGGTCTACGACGGTCAGCCGGATCTGCATCGCCGTCAGCGGTCCCTTCTGCGCGGGCGCCCGCGCACGGGGACGGAGACGCGCCGCGGTCACCCCACCGCGGACTCCCCCACCGCACACGAGCACATCGGCCAGTACGGAAAGCATCCTCGCACCTGCCACTGACAGCGCGCCCGCCGTCCACCGTCAAATGATCTTGATTGGTCGGCTCTGCCCGTAAAAGTGCCTGACCAGTGCCCGACGCGTGGCCGCTTGAGATCGGTCACGCCCGGATCGGGCAACCAAGTGAACCGAAGCGAGCGTCTTCTCATCGAACACGTACGGGGACCGCGTACGTAAAGAGCGGGGACGGCGCACAGCCCGCCGACAGCCCGGTGCCAGGTTCTGCGGCACTACAGTTGGACGGAACACCTGTAGCACGGTGGACGGACCAGTCAAGCAAGCAGCAGGGAGCGCATGACGTGCGGCCGGTAGGCAGCAAGTACCTGCTCGAGGAGCCGCTCGGACGCGGCGCCACGGGCACCGTCTGGCGAGCCCGCCAGCGTGAGACCGCGGGCGCCGAGGCGGCCGTCGCGGGCCGGCCCGGCGAGACTCTGGCGATCAAGGTCCTCAAGGAGGAGCTGGCCGGCGACCCCGACATCGTGATGCGGTTCCTGCGGGAGCGGTCCGTCCTGCTCCGGCTGACCCACCCGAACATCGTGCGGGTACGGGACCTGGTGGTCGAGGGTGAACTGCTGGCGCTGGTCATGGACCTCGTCGACGGCCCCGACCTGCACCGTTACCTCCGCGAGAACGGCCCCTTCACTCCGGTCGCCGCCACTCTGCTCACCGCCCAGATCGCCGACGCCCTGGCCGCGAGCCACGCCGACGGCGTCGTCCATCGCGACCTGAAGCCCGCGAACGTGCTGCTGAAGCAGGACGACGGCCGGATGCACCCGATGCTGACCGACTTCGGCATCGCCCGTCTGGCCGACTCTCCGGGCCTCACGCGCACGAGCGAGTTCGTGGGCACGCCCGCGTACGTCGCCCCCGAGTCGGCCGAGGGCCGCCCGCAGACCTCCGCCGTCGACATCTACGGCGCCGGCATCCTGCTGTACGAGCTGGTCACCGGGCGTCCCCCGTTCGCCGGTCAGACGGCCCTGGAGGTGCTCCACCAGCACCTGAGCGCCGAGCCGCGCCGCCCCTCGACGGTGCCCGACCCGCTGTGGACGGTGATAGAGCGCTGCCTGCGCAAGAACCCGGAGGAGCGGCCCAGCGCGGAGAACCTGGCGCGGGCGCTGCGGGTCGTCGCCGACGGCGTCGGCGTGCACGCGAACTCCGCGCAGATCGCCTCCGCGGAGGGCGTGGCCGCGATGCTCGCACCGGACCCGGACCCGGCCCCGGCCGCCGTCCCCGGCTCGGCCGACCCCACGCAGGTGCTGCCGCAGGGTGCGGCCTCCGCGTACGACCCGAACGCGGCGACCAGCGTCCTGCCTCACACCGCGGGCCCCGTGGGCGCCGCCGACCCCACCGCCGTCCTGCCGAACACCGGTGCCGCCGACCCGACGGCGGTCATGCCGCCGGTGCCGCAGCACCAGCCGGGCGGCCAGCCGCGGCCCGAGGAGCCGCACCCCTGGCAGAGCCAGCTGCGCGCGGCCCGCGACCGCAACGAGCAGACGCAGGTCCAGGCGTACCTCGACCCCGGCGAGG
>NZ_JBEOZU010000038.1:0-44357 GCF_040298185.1 Streptomyces sp. NPDC001634
CAAAAACGTCCGCTCTAAAGTGCACGTCAGAACAGCCTTGAGATGCATACATCCCCGGCCTGAACGCCGGGGCTTTCTGCAAGAATCCCGGTAAGGGAGGAGCGCCATCTCGCGTGCGTTCTTGATGGCCTGCGCTGTCTGCCGCTGCTCCGCCGTGCGCCCTCCGGCCATGCCCTGTGCCCGCACTGAGTGTGCGTCGGGCGCTCCGCCCCCTCACGTCGAGCGGAGTGGCCCGCCGGGTCGGGCTCTGAAGACGGCATTGCACTCGCACGGTGGCCTCCAGCCGTGGTCAACACGTCGGCGTACATGTCCACTTCGTCGGCGAAGAGAGCCACCGGATCCAGGGCATCGGCTCCGACGACCAGGTCACCGTCGACGCCTGGGAGCACCCGGCCGAGAACCTCCACCCGGCGATCGTCGCCGCGTGCACCGACAGCGAAGCGGGCGCCCTCGATACGAGAGCGCCCCCTTCGCTGTGCGAGTCAGGCCGACGCCTTGATGGCTGAGCCCGCCCGGGCCTGCTCCCGTACGACGCGGCGGCGCCGGGTCGGCATCCCGAACGTCGGGTTGGCGACGCCCCAGGCCGCGCCCTTGCAGACCAGTTCCTTGTAGACGGCGGCGAGCCGTCCCGTCAGGGCCGCCCGGACGGCGCGGTCGTCGGCGGTGACGTACTGGATCAGGCCTTCCTTGCGGCCCAGCGAGATGCACTGGTTGAAGTAGCGGATCGGTACGTTCGGGAGCTTCCCGCCGGTCAGGCGGGCCGCGATGGCCTCGGCGGCCTGCCACGCGGTGAAGCCGCCGGAGGCGCACGACATCCGCAGCGGCTTGTCGCCGGGGCCCATCGCCATGGCCGCGTCGCCGATCGCGTACACGTCCGGGTGCGAGACCGAGCGCATGGTCCCGTCGACCACGATCTGGCCCGTGTCGGTGACCTCCAGGGTCGTGGCCCGCGCGATCGGGTGGACGGCGAAGCCGGTGGTCCACACGGTGACCGCGGCCGGGACGGACGCGCCGTCGGCGGTGGTGACGCGGTCGGCCTCGACGCCGGTGACGGCGGCGTGCTCGTGCACGGTGATGCCGAGCTTGTCGAAGACCTTGCGCACGTGCCCGCGGCCCTTCTCGGAGAGCCAGTCGCCGAGACCGCCGCGGGCGGCGAGGGCGACATCGAGGTCCGGACGGGCCTCGGCGATCTCGGTCGCGGCCTCCAGGCCGGTGAGGCCGCCGCCGACCACGACCACGGGCTGTCCGGCGTCCAGACGGGCCAGGCGCTCGCGCAGCCGGAGCGCTCCGGGGCGACTGGCGATCTCGTGGGCGTGCTCGGCGGTGCCGGGGACGCCCTGGTCGTTCCAGCCGCTGCCGAGGGCGTACACGAGGGTGTCGTACCCCAGCTCCTCGGCGCCGTTCGCGTCGATGACGGCGACGGTCCTGCGGTCGACGTCGACGCCGGTGACCTTCGCGAGCTTCAGGTCGACACCGGTGCCCGCGAACATCTCGCTGAAGGGCCGGGGCTTGAGGTACTGGCCGACCGCAAGCTGGTGCATCCGGACGCGCTCGACGAAGTCGGGCTCGGCGTTGACGAGGGTGATGGCGACATCTTCGCGGCGCAGCCGCTTGGCGAGGCGCCCGGCGGCGACGGCACCGGTGTATCCGGCTCCGAGGACGATGATGCGGTGCTGCATTTCCTGGCTCCTGTCTTCAGCGGGTTCGCCACCTGAACCGGGCGGCCCGCCGTTTCCTGACAGGAACGGGATGTGAAGCACCTCACATCAGGGTCAGAAGGCCTTGAGCAGGGGTTCGCCGTGGTCGGCGGCCGCCCACCGCCGGGTCGCGCGTTCGAGCTTGTCGGGGTTGACCTGGTTGCGGAAGGCGGCGATGCCCTCGGGGGTGATCTCCAGGCACATGACGCCGATGACCCGGCCGTCGACGACCGCCACGAGAGCGGGCTCGCCGTTGGCGGTCGTGGCGTAGACCTCGGGTGAGCCGCCGGCCAGGTCGCGCTTGGCCTTGCTGGGTTTGAACAGACCCCGCATGAACTTCGCGACCGCGAGGGCGCCCTCGAACGCCTTGGCGCGGGCGGGGACCTTCCCGCCGCCGTCGCCGATCGAGATGGCGTCCTGCGTGAGCAGCCGCACGAGCGGCTCGGTCCGGCCGCTGGTGGCGGCCGCGAGGAACTCGTCGATGATCCGCCGGGCGGCGGCCTCGTCGATCTCGGTGCGGGGCTTGCCGTCCGCGATGTGCTTCTTGGCGCGGTGGAAGATCTGCTGGCTGGCGACCTCGGTGATGTCGAGGATCTCGGCGATCTCCCGGTGCGGGTAGTCGAAGGCCTCCCGCAGCACGTACACCGCCCGCTCGCCCGGGGAGAGGCGCTCCAGCAGGGCGAGGACCGCGTACGAGACCGATTCGCGCTGTTCGACGGTGTCGGCCGGGCCGAGCATCGGGTCCCCGGCGAGCAGCGGCTCGGGGAGCCACTGGCCCACATAGGTCTCGCGCCGCGCGCGTGCCGAGGTGAGCTGGTTGAGGCACAGGTTGGTGAGAACCTTCGTCAGCCATGCCTCGGGGACCTCGATCTGGTCGACGTCGGCGGCCTGCCAGCGCAGGAACGTCTCCTGCACGGCGTCCTCGGCCTCGCTCGCGGAGCCGAGAAGGCGGTAGGCGATGGCCTCCAGGCGGCGCCTGGAGGCCTCGAACCGGTCCACTTCGCTCATGGTCAGGGCCATGGCCCGGATCCTAGCTCTCGCGTCGCACGACGGCCGCTGCAGTGCGGCCTCCACCTTGCTTTCGGGCAGGGTGCCCGGTCCTTCAGGGCCGGGGTGAATGCCCGTTCCCGCGGAGCGGGGCAGGGGAAGCCGAATCGCCGTCAGGGCGATTCGGTGTCGCCGCCCATGGCGCTGAGGGGGCACAAACAGGCGGTGATGAGGGGAGTTGAGGGCCCTGTGGCTGGTGACTGGCCGGATCGGCAGCCGGGAGCGGTCTCTCACACAGGTGATGTTGATCGATGGTATGCGCGGTCGTGGAATGTGCGGGCTAGGTTCACGTTCATGGCACGGTTTCGGATGTACCCGACGAGCGCACAGGCGAGCGTCATGCTCGACCACTGCGCGCACGCGAGGTACGTGTGGAACCTGGCCGTCGAGCAGCACGCGCACTGGTGCAAGGGCCGCAAGTCCGCGCCCGGCTTCGCCGAGCAGTGCCGTCAGCTCACCGAGGCCCGGCGTGAGAACGCATGGCTGGCGGCCGGCAACGCCGATGTGCAGCAGCAGGCCCTGAAGGACTTCGCCAGGGCCAAGAACGCCCGCTTCGCTTCTGGCTTCGGTGAGCCGACCTGGCGCAGGAAGTACGTGCACGAGGGCTTCCGCGTCATCGGTACCGACCGGATTGCGGAGTTCGAGGCGGACGGGTCGCCGAGGCTGAACGCGAGGACCGGCAAGCAGGTCATGGGCCGCTCGGTCGTGGTGCAGAGGCTCAACCGCAGGTGGGCGCGGGTGAAGGTGCCCGGCTGCGGCTGGGTGAAGTTCCGTCTCACCCGGCGTGAGCTGCCGGAGGCGAAGACGTTCCGCGTTACTTACCGCAATGGCCAGTGGCACATCGCGTTCGCCGTCGTCCCCGAGCCGGTCGACGCGCCCGGCACGGGTGGGGTCATCGGTATCGACCGGGGCGTGAAGATCACCGCGGCGCTCTCGGACGGGCGGAAGCTGAACTGCCCGCAGCTCACCGTCAAGGAACGGGCGCGGATCACGACAGGCGCGCCCCCGGACACGGGCCGGCCTGGACGGGGCCCCTCCGCCCAGAACCTGTGTGTTCGACCCGGAAACCGGTGCAGTGCGGGCCGACAGAGCTTCGCCGCTGGTGGGCCGTGCCGAGTTGCGGTCAGCCCTGGCGCGGGTTCGGCTTCAGCACGGCGAACACCGCCTGGCCCGGGTCCGCCAGCCAGGCGATTCGACCGACATCCGGCACGTCCGCGGCCGGCATGAGCACGGACCCGCCGCTCCCCTGCACCGCCGCGACGATGGCATCCGCATCGGTCACGGCGAAGTACGGCACCCAGCGCGCCTCCTCCTGCTCGCCCTGAAGCGGAGCCACGCCGCCGAAGGACCCCTCCTGCTGGTCGCCGTCCCTGATGCTGAGTACCCGGTACGTCATGCCGGGCGCCTGCATCTCCTGGAAGCGCCAGCCGAACAGCCCGTGGTAGAAGCGGATTGCCGCCTCGGGGTCGCTCACGTGCAGTTCCACCCACACCAGCGTGTTGTCCTCGGACGCCTTTTCAAGGCCCTTCGTCCTCCCGGGCTGCCATACGGCGAACCGCGCCCCCTGGGGATCGGTGAACTGGGCCATCCAGCCCTCGCCCATGACGTCCATGGGCTCGGCGCGCACAGTGCCCCCTCCGGCGACCACGTCGCGGGCGGTGGCCTGGATGTCGTCGCTCTGGAAGTACGTCGTCCAGGCCGGCTTGGCGCCCTCCTCGGTCAGCGGCCCGAGGGCACCGACGGTCTTCCCGTCCTTCTGGAAGAACCCGTACCCGCCGGATTCGGGCCCGGCGGACACGAACTGCCACCCGAAGACGGCGCCGTAGAAGGCGGCAGCCGCGTCCGTGTCCGGGCTGCCGAGGTCGATCCAGTTGGGTGACCCGGTGCGGAAGCCGGTGCCGAGCATGCGTTTCCTCCTGCGAGTCCGGTCCGGAGACCCCGCCACTATGCCGACTCCTTCGAAAGGGCTCGGCGCGCCGGACCGGATGGCCCGAGAGGTTTCACCCGAGCGCGGGAAGGAAGGGCCACCGGAGTGGGGGACCTCGACGGGCTTTCCGCCCGGTCCGGCGGCCGTGACACCTCAGGTACGCGATGCGCTGGAGGAAGTGACCCGCCGGTGAGGGTCACGGGGCCCGCCCTCTTGGGGGAGGTGCGGGCGCCGACGTGCAAGGGCAGGCTCGTTCCCCCCGTGACGGGTCTGCCCCTGCTCGTGTCATGTCATGGCCTTGGCCAGGACCCGCAGGCAGACCACCGCTCACGACCTGGCATTGCGAAAACTTCGCACACGGCCGTCCCCCTGGAACAGGCGGACGGCCCGGGTGCGGAACCCGGGCCGTCCGAAGGGTAACTCTCAGGCGAGGAAACCCTGTTGCAGCAGCGTGGCGTCAGCCGCGGTGGCTCGCGCGGGCGAGGGCGAACACGAAGCGGAGGGCGTCCACGGTGCCCACGCCGGTGGCCATGTCGTAGCCGTCGACGGCCTTGTAACCGGTGACGCCTTGGTAGCTGTTGTTGGTGCCGTCGTTGACGTCGACGATGCCGGTGCTCCTGCCGTGGTGGACGGAGCGCTTGGAGAGGGCGTACAGCGCCTCGTTGATGTTGCCCACCCGGTGGCCCGCCGCCTGGTCGGCGAGGGCGACGATGCCCGAGAAGAGCGGGGAGGCCTCGCTGGTGCCGCCGGTGATGTCCCAGCCCGTGGCGGTCGGGTCGAAGCTGGAGTAGATCCAGGCACCGCCGTTGACCGCGGCGGCCAGCGACACGTCCGGGGTGCCGCGGCGGGCGCCGACGACGTTCTTCACACCGTTCTGGAAGGCCGGGCGGGAGAAGACGTGGGACTGGCCACCGCCGCCCGCGCCGTTGTCGTTGTAGACGCTGTCCGGCTTGACGCGCTCGCCCTTGTCGTTCAGGTGGAGCTGGGTGCCGCCGATGGAGGTGACCAGCGGGTCCGAGGAGGGCCAGGAGTTGACGCGCTTCTTGTAGTAGGTCTTGCCGTCCGCCTGGAGGTCCGTGGCGCCGCCGTCACCGGAGGAGGCGAGGACGGTCACGTGCTTGCGGTTCGCGTCCTTGAAGGCGTAGCGCAGGTTCTTGATGCTGGAGAAGTCGCCCTTGTCGAAACCGGGGAAGGTGTTCTCGGTGGCGCCGAAACTCTGGCTGATGACGTCGCCGACCCCGTGGTCGATCAGGGACTTCTCGGCGTCCATCATCTCCGGAAGACCGGTGGTTCCCTCGGTCTCGGAGACCGCCGTCTCCACCAGGACGATCTTGGCGTCGGGCGCCACGGCGTGAGCCATCTCGACGTCCAGGGTGGTCTCGCCGGCCCAGCCGGTCATGTCGGAGTTCTTGGGGTCGAAGACGGGGACCTTGCCCCACTTGACCACGTTGACCTTGGTGCTGGGCAGGCCGAACTGCTTGCTGTAGACGTCGAGGTCGTGCTGGACGGTCGGGGAGCCGAACGAGTCGACGATGACGATGGTGCGCCCCTTGCCCGTGATGCCCATCCGGTACAGGGGGTTGAGGTCGTACGCGGTGCGGTACTGGAGCGGGTTGTAACAGGCGATGTGCCACTTGGTCTGGCACTGCTCGATGGAGAGCGGGCTGGCCACGCCATGAACCAGGGTGTGCCCGACGATGGCCGGAACCGCCTTGGTGTGCGGTACGGCGGCGGGCGCGGCGGTGGTGACGCCGGCCAGCGGAGCGGTCGCCAGCGCGGCGACGGCGAGGGCGGCGGTGGCGGCCGTGGAAGCCGCGACGCTCCGCCGGGTACGGGCTATGCGCATGAATCCCCCAGAGTCGTCCGGAATCGTGTTCCGGAGTCGCACGAAGTGGTCTCCGCGCATCCCATCGAGTGAGTCATGCACAGGACAAGACTATTGAACTGTCGATGTCGAATCCTTTACCCAAACACGCCCCACGGCCCGAACGGGCGTCCCTGGCCTGCACGTTCATGGCACGAGGACGAAGGGGACGCCCGTCGGGGCGGCTCAGCCGGTGCCGGCCAGGTGCACCCGGTGGCGGGCCTCGAAGCGCGCGAGGCATACGACGCCGCGGCAGCCGCCCGCGAAGCCCGACCGCCCGCCCGACGTGCAGTGTCGGGCGGGCGGTCAGCCGGTGGTGGGAAAGGGTCAGGGCACGTAACTCCGGGTGTTGCTGGACCACAGGGCGCCGCCGGTGCTGGGACCGCCGCCGCTCTTGTAGACGACGAAGTTCCCGTCGTTCTGCATGGTGGCGTAGGCGCCGGTGTGACCGTTGGTGTGGGTGGACCACAGGGCGCCGCCGAGTCCCGGCCCGCCGCTGCTCGTGTAGACCACCAGGTTTCCGTCGCTCTGCATGTACACGTAAGCGCCCGAGTGGCCGTAGGTGCCGGTGGACCAGATCGCCTTGCCGTCACGCTTGCGGTACATCACGACATTGCCGTCCGGCTGCACCACCAGACGGGTGTACCGGGACTGGGTCCACCAGCCGCCCTTGAGCTTCTGGCCCGAACCGATCGTCGCCGAGTGCACGTTGGTGCCGTCCGCCCACAGCGACCCGCCCGTGCTCGGACCGCCGCCGGCGCCGTAGACCACGAGGTTGCCGTCGTCCTGCAGCAGGAGGTAGGCGCCGGTGTGACCGTTGGTGTGGGTGGACCACAGGGCGCCGCCGAGTCCCGGCCCGCCGCTGCTCGTGTAGACCACCAGGTTTCCGTCGCTCTGCATGTAGGCGTACGCACCGGAGTGGCCCGAGGTGTTGCTGGACCAGATCGCCGGGCCGCTGCCCGTTCCGCCCGTCTTGAGGTACGCGACCAGGTTGCCGTCGCTCCCCATCGACAGCGTCACGTTCGCGCTGCTCAGCCGGTGGCCGGAGGTGAGCTTCGTGCCGGACTGCAGCGAATTGACGGTGTTCGCTCCGCCCGTGAAGGCGGCGATGCCGTTGGGGGTGCCGAGGCCGGTCGGGCCGTCGTAGCCGGAGCCGGCGGTGCACAGGTAGCTCGGCGAGCAGGTGCCGTTCGAGCCCGTGGTGACGTCGTTGAGCGCCGATGTGTGGCCGTACGGGTACGAGGACGGGTAGCTGTTCGCGGTCGGGGTGCCCGCGAGGGCGTAGGTGGCCGCGATGATGGGCGCCGATGCGCTGGTGCCGCCGAAGACACCCCAGCCGGACCCCCCGGTGGTGTCGTAGACCGCGACACCGGTGGCCGGGTCGGCGACCGCCGAGACGTCCGCGGCGGTGCGGTGGGAGCAGCCCGTGTCCGACTGCCAGGTGGGCTTGGTGCCGTACGCGGAGCACCCGGATCCCGTGCCGTAGGTGCCGTCGGACCACACCGACTCGGTCCAGCCGCGGGAGGTGCTCGCCCGGCTGAGCGAGGTGCCTCCGACCGCGGTGACATACGGGGAGGTGGCCGGGTACTCGGCGCCATAGTCGTTGTCACCCGCGCTGACGGTGATGGCGACGCCGGGGTGGTTGAAGTACTGGACGTCCGCGGTGGTCTGGCTCGGGTCCTCGGTGCCGCCGAAAGAGTTGGAGACGTACTTCGCACCGAGGGCGACGGCCTCGTTCTCGGCCGTGCCGAGGTCGGACGTGCTCGGGGAGTTCGCCTCGACGAGCAGGATCTGGCACTGCGGGCACGCGGCGCTGACCATGTCGAGGTCGAGGGATATCTCGCCGGCCCATCCCGCGTCCACACTCGGGTAGGTGGTGCCGCCGGTCTGGTTGACCTTGCGGAAACAGCCGTTCGCGGTGGTGCAGGCAGGAAGGCCGTACTGGGACCGGTAGGCGGCGAGGTCCGACTCGGCGGTGGGGTCGTCGTACGCGTCGACGATCGCCACGGTCCGGCCCGAACCCGCGGTGGAGGGCAGGTTGTAGGCGCTCTGCAGGTCCGAGGGACCGTAGCCGGGCGGTGCGGTGTTCGGGCTGACGGTCATGTGCTGGACGACGTCGGTCCGGGCCTCGGCGAGGCACGCCATCTGACCGGGCTTGGTGGCGCGGGCGCACAGGTGCTTGACGTGGGCCGCCGAGGAGGCCGACGGTGCGGCCGAGGCTGCGAACGCAGTCGCCGTGAACGGTCCGCCGGCCATGAGGGCCGCGGCGGACAGCACAGCGGCCGCGGCCGAGGCCCTTCGGCGTCTCCGTCTGCCGCCCGGCTCCGAGGTGGAATCTTCAGCCCTTGAGCGCAAGGAACTGCCCTTCTGTGTGGTGCTGATGGAGACCGACTGGTCTGCCCATGACAGTCGTTTGGTGGGATATCGGCGGATATGCGGCGAAATGCCACTGATCAACGCCGGGCTTCGTCCACTCCCCCGCCCTCGTCCGCGCCGCTATCCCCACGCCCGAACAGGCAAGTTGAGGGACCAGAAACACTCGCAGAAGCCTCCATGGCCAACGATCCGCTGGGCGATGGAGGCTTCTGGCAGGGACGGTAATCACACTGTCAACCAGAGGCAATCCGGAAAAAGTAAATCCTTGATCAGTGCGTGATCGTGTCCCGGGCGAGGTCGGCCGTCAGCGGCCGTCCATGCCCCGGGTGAACGGCTCGAAGGCGTGACTGAAGTACCAGGTGTCCTGTGCGATCCCGGAGCAGGAGTTGGCCCCGGACGTGCCGACGCAGCCGCCGTTGTCGCGCTGAAGCGCCCAGAAGGAGAGGGTGTCGATCCCCTTGGCGACGGCCCAGTTCTCGACCGTGACCGCGTCCTGCACGGTGAAGGTCTCCTCGGGGCCGAAGTCGTCGATACCGGGCATTTCGGTGACGCCGATCATGCCCCACAGGTGCGCGGGGTTCTTCTTCGGATACAGGGCGGCCAGTTGGTCGTGCAGGCCGGCGGCGGCGGTTTCGGTGTCGGCCGCCATGTCATGGGTGGCGCCGTCCCAGTAGTCGAACGTCATGATGTTGACGACGTCCACCCGGGCGCCGTTGTCGACGGCGTTCTGCAGCAGGGCCACACCGCTGGGTGCGAGGCCGGTGTTCGTCGTGGGCAGGGTGTAGGAGAACTGCAGGCTGTGGCCGGTGTGCTCGGCCCAGCGCTCGGCCTTGGCGACGGCCTTGTTGCGACGGTCGACACCGGCGGCGTTGTTGATGGAGTCGGCCTCCACATCGAGGTCGATGCGTGTGATGCCGTAGGTCTTGACGAGGCTTTCGTACACCGAGGCGATGGCGTCGACGCTGGTGCAGCTGTCGGCCAGTTCGGTGCCGGTGGTGTCCGCGCTGTATCCGCCGAAGGACGGGATGACGTTGCCGCCGCGCGCCTGGATCGCGGCGATGTCGCTGCCGAAGGCGGCCGGGGAGATCGGCTGGGCCGCGTTGCCGTTCCAGTACGCGGTGCACGAGCCCGCCTCGGCCGTCTGAAGGAAGGCCATCGTGAGGTACTTGTTGCCCGACTCGGCGGCGAGTGCGGCCGGGCTTTCACCGGTCCACGCCTCGAAGTAGGGCGCCGCCACATGTGCGGGCATGGGCCTGGCGGCGTGCGATGGCATCTGCGACGAGGCGTGGGCGCCACCTCCCCCGAGGGCAACCAGCGCGGTCGACAGGGCAGTTACGGTGGCTGTGGACAGAATTGCTCTGAAATGACCAGTTCGTCTCATTGACGCTCCCGTGGCGAAAAGAGCAGGCGGGGACAG
This sequence comes from Streptomyces sp. NPDC001634, assembly GCF_040298185.1. Lineage (NCBI taxonomy): Bacteria > Bacillati > Actinomycetota > Actinomycetes > Kitasatosporales > Streptomycetaceae > Streptomyces > Streptomyces sp. NPDC001634. Next base: position 10,329 of record NZ_JBEOZU010000038.1, read on the forward strand.
CGGGAAGACCGGAAAGACAGACGTGTGCGATGTCCGCCGGGGCCGGTGCACACCGGAGGGCTCCTTCCGGCCAGGGCGAACAGCGACCATAGTTGGACTAGACCAATAATCTGTCAAGGTTCTTTACAGTTAACTGACCCGAGCCGGACGGGCAGGCTGCCTGCGACACCGGCACATGAACGGACAGAAACGGAAGGGCCCCTGGCGCACCTGCGCCGGGGGCCACGGTGGTCTTGAGGGCGGGGCCGACGGTGACCGTCAGGGCGGTGGGGGTGGAGTTGACCGTGGCCGCGCCGTCGGGGGACACGGCGACCGAGAGGTCGTATATGACGCCGCTGGAGGTGGAGCCCAGGGGCTGGGGCGTGGACCGGGTCCGCGGCCGGGGCGCGCGTGGCGGTCATCACCTGTTGCTTCAGGGCCCCGCCGGTCCGGGTCCGCACGGCGATGAAGGTGCCGTCGGCCGCCGCTGCCGGGCGGGGCGCGGACATCGACCGACCGCCGTACGTCGCCGGCGGGCGGGGCCGACCAGCTGCGCTGTGCCGGGTCCCAGGTGATGGCCAGGTCGGCCGGGGTGCCGTCCGTGCCGTCGAGCCAGGACACCACGGCCTGCCCGCCGCACGCCACGGCGAGGACAGGGGCCTCGGCGGTCTCGCCCCGGCCGGTGGCCACGCTGTGCGGAGCGCCCCAGGTGTCCCCGCCCGCGGGCTTGACGGCGATCACGAAGTCCCAGGTGGTGGCCTCGGCCGCCTGGTCGCGCCACAGAGCGGACGCGGTACCGTCACCGGCCACCTTGACGTCGCCCAGGATCTGTTGGCCGTCGGCGCCGGTCGGACCGGCGGGGGTGCCCCAGGGACCGGCCGACACCGTGTATCACGACGGCGCCGCTCCGGCGCCGTGATGATCACAGCACATGGCGCACCGTCTCACCAGGTCAGCGCCCGTCCGCGGGCGCGATCTTCCGAACTGCGGCCCCCCACCCGTCGGGTTAGCGTGGAGGAGGGGCATCGAGCGGTACCGGCCGATGAAACGGAATGGGACATGACCGTGCAAGCAGGCAGGACAGACCCCGAAACCGCGTCTCCCAGGGCGCCGATTGCGGTGATGAGTCCCCAGGGGCCGCGCGCCGCAGCCGAACGCGTCGTCTCGGACAATTCGCTGACCGTCCGCATCGGCGACCTGCGGCTCGAACTACCGCCCACGGACCAGCTCGTCTTCCTCGCGGGGGTCGGCGTCCTCGCGGCACTGGACCTCATCGAATGGCCGCTCGCGCTGGTCATAGGTATCGGGCACGAGCTGGCCCGCAGCCACCACGGCAAAGTGCTGCGCGAGTTCGGGGAAGCCCTGGAAAAGGCGTGACACCAACGTCCGCCTAGGATGATCCCGATGAACAGCCGCGAGCAGCACGTTCCACGGCCGGCGCCCGTACGGCGTTGGCGGGCGCTGCTCGTTCTCGGTCTGCTGGCGGGGCTGCTGGGCATGCACGCCCTGGCTCCAGGGGGTCTCGCCCCGGGACACACCCACACCCGGTCCGGCGCAGCCGCCATGGCCGCAGCCGCCATGGCCGCGGACGGCCTCTGTTCCGACGGCCACTGCGGCGGAAGCCACGTCCGGCACGCCGACTCGACCTGCGTGTCGGGAGCCGTCAGCGGAGGACCGCACCTTCCGGCCCTCACGCCCGACCCGGCGGCCGCCCCCGCGCACGCCGACGCCATGTGCTCGTACGCGGCCACGGCCCCGGACGGCGCACGCGCGCCACCATCACTGGCCGAACTCCAACTCCTGCGGATATAGGCACCGCCCCGGCACCGCGTCACACCCCGACGCGGCGCCCCGCATGCCCCATTCCCTTCCTTTGGACCGCAGGAGATCAAGCATGTTCCTCTCCCGTACCCTCACACGCCGCGCCGGCCTCGCCGCGGCCACCGCCACCGCCGCTCTCGTCCTCGCCGCCTGCGGCGGCGGCAGTGACAGCAGCAGTCACTCGGGCCACGACTCGGCGCCCGCGTCGGCGAGCGCCGACGCGAACGCCGCTGCGCACAACGCCGAGGACGTCTCCTTCGCGCAGGGCATGATCCCGCACCACCAACAGGCCCTGGAGATGGCGGGGCTCGCCGCCGGCCGGGCCTCCTCCGCCCAGGTCAAGGACCTCGCCTCGCGCATCGAGAAGGCGCAGAACCCGGAGATCGCGACCATGACCGGCTGGCTGAAGTCCTGGAACGCCGACGTGCCGACGTCCGGCAGCTCCATGGAGTCCATGCCCGGCATGGACCACTCCGGCCACTCCGGCATGCCCGGAATGATGGCCGCCAAGGACATGGCCGCGCTGAAGAAGGCCACGGGCAAGGACTTCGACACCATGTTCCTGACCATGATGGTCGAGCACCACAAGGGCGCGGTCGAGATGGCCACCACCGAGAAGAGCAAGGGCAAGTACGGCCCCGCGACCGGCATGGCCGACGACATCATCACCGCGCAGAACGCCGAGATCACCGAGATGAACAAGCTGCTCGGCAAGAGCTGACACCACCGCGGGAGGCCGGTGCCGGTGCCGGTGCCGGCCTCCCGCCCGGCCGACGGCCCGACCCGTCAGGGGGCGAGGGCGAAAGACCGGTTGCCGCTGAGCCTCCGGAGAGCCGGGAGGCGTCGCATGTATACGGTTCGACCATGTTTTGGACAACATGCCTGGATATCGTGTCCCGATACCGGCCGATGGGTAACACTGAGCGGCGGAGGGGGGACGCGCCGTCGGCGCTCTGCCGATGTGCCATCCCGAAGTGTCGCGCTGCCCTGGGGAAGGCGGCGTAGGAACCAGCGGAGGGATGCATGACGCAGTCGCTTCCGGGGCAACGCCATGCCCATGAGAGGGCGTTGACCGGGCGCGTGGGGCTTCCGGTCGTCGTGGTCGGAGCGGGCCCGTACGGACTGTCGGTCGCGGCACATCTGCGGGCGGCCGGGATACCGGTCCGCATCTTCGGTGATGTGCTGGGCAGTTGGCGCCACGCCATGGCCACGGGGATGTTCCTGAAGTCGACCCCGCAGGCCACCGACCTGTCCGCCCCGGAGCCGGGCGGACGGCTGGCGGATTTCCGCCGTCTGCACGGTGAGCCGGAACTGACCGAACTCACGCCGATCCCGTGCGATGTCTTCGTCCGCTACGGACAGTGGTTCCAGAAGCGGTACGTCGGCGAGGTGGACCCCGCGCGAGTGGTGGCCCTCGAACGGGCCACGGCCGGCACCGGGTTCGCCGTCCGCCTGGACGACGGGCAGGAACTCGCAGCCGCAGCGGTCGTGGTGGCCACAGGCCTGAACGGACTGGCCCATATTCCCGAGGAGTTACGCCGCCTCGCCCCCGAAGGACCGGGGCTCGGCGCCCTGGTGTCGCACACCAGCCATCACACCGACCTCTCACGCTACGCCGGCCGGCGGGTCGCCGTGATCGGCGGCGGCCAGTCCGCGCTGGAGAGCGCCGCGCTGCTGCACGAGGCGGGTGCCGATGTGCAGGTGCTGGTCCGGGAGAAGCGTGTGCTGTGGGGCACGACACCGGACTTGGCGCGGCCCTGGCCGCAGCGCCTGGCCCGGCCCGCCTCGCCGCTGGGCACCGGCTGGCTCCTGGCCGCGGTGTGCAGGGCTCCGGGCGGTGTGCGGCAGCTGCCCGCGTCGGCCCGGCTGCTGCTGTTCCGGCGGGCCCTCGGACCCTCGGGCGGCTGGTGGCTGCGGGACCGGGTCGAGGGCGTCGTGCCGGTGCGTACGTCATGTCGTGTCGTTCGAGCCGAAGCGTCCGATTCCACGGCCCGCTTGGACATCGCGGGTCCGGGCGGACCGGCCGGGACCCTCACCGTCGACCATGTACTCGCGGCCACCGGCTACCGCCTCGACCTGGACGCCCTGCCCTTCCTGTCTCCCGCCGTGCGCGGTGCGGTGACATGCGTGCCGGGCTCGAAGGCGCCCGATCTGACCGCGACGTTCGAATCGTCGGTGCCCGGCCTGTACTTCACCGGGTCGCTCGCCGCCCCGATGTTCGGTCCGATGATGCGCTTCGTGGCGGGCACGGAGTTCGCGGCCACACGCATCGCCCGGCATGTTGCCCGGCGGGCCACCTTGCCCTGAGCACGGCCGAACTCCCGTCGGCCGCCGCCGTCTCACCACCGTAGGATCGAGAACCGATATCGGCGTCGTCACTGCCGGTCGGGGACCTGGAGGTGGGCAGGGTGCGCGAGTTCCAGCGTGGCGCGGTGCGCCTGCACATCCTGCACCACGCGGCCGAGGGCGAGATCCACGGCGCCTGGATGACGGAGGAACTCGCCCACCACGGCTACCACATCAGCCCCGGCACTCTGTATCCCACGCTGCACCGTCTGGAGGCCGAGGGACTGCTGGTCTCCGAACAGCGCGTCGTGGACGGCCGAGCCCGCCGCGTCTACCGGGCCACCGCCGAGGGCAGGGCCGCCCTGGCCGAGGACCGCAGGGCGCTGGCCGAACTGGCACGCGAGGTCCTGGGCGACGAAGCGCTCTGAGCCGGACGGGCAGACGGCTCTACGACGCGCGGCGCGCGGCCGAGGTGCGTCGCACCCCGTACGCGGCAGCCGGCACGGCCAGGACCACGGCGACGGTCGCCCGGGTCAGCCAGGCCGCCCTCTGCACGCCGACGTAGTCCACCGCGGTCAGCGCCCCCACCGCGGCCACCGCGACGACGGGCGCCCGGCCCGGCCACACATACGAGCCCAGCGGGCGGCGAGCCGGGCCGACGACGTGGCGTTGCAGAACACCACCATCGCCGCGAGCGCCAACCCCACCAGCAGCCCCGACCCCGCCGCCCGCGCGGCCGGGCGCCGGCGCGGCGAAGATCCCCGCACCGACCATCGAACCGAGCCCGATCACCACGGCGTCGAACAACCGGAGCCGCCGCTCCAGCGCAGCTCCCCCGCCCCGCGACTGCAGATCCATGCCGGAACCGCCCGCCTGTCCCTCACTGCCGAGGTGCAAGATCACTCCTCTTGCGGAAGGATCGGTATGGGTGGCTTTGCCCCTCACGCCGGCGATCAGCGCCCGTTTCGGCGTCCATACCGGAGCATTCAGATGGCTGAGCGCAGCACGGACTCGCCGTCGACTCCCACGGAACCGGCAGCGCAGTACACGGGGAGACCATGGTCGTCCGCCCGCGACTGGGGACTCCTGCTCATCAGGCTGGCCGTCGGACTGCTGATGGCCGCGCACGGTGCTCAGAAACTCTTCGGGATCTTCGGGGGCCAGGGCCTGACGGCCACCGGCAAGGGATTCGCCAACCTCGGCTACCGCCCCGGAAAGGTCTACGCCGTGATCGGCGGTCTCTCCGAGTTCCTCGGTGGCCTCGGTCTGGCCCTTGGGCTGCTCACTCCGCTCGCGGCCGCCGCCCTCATCGGGGTGATGATCAACGCCATGACGACCGTCACCGGTGCCCACGGCCTGTGGGAGACCGACGGCGGAGTGGAGTACAACATCTGCATCGCCATCGTCGCCCTCGCCATCGCCGCCATCGGTCCGGGACGGCTGGCCATCGACCGGTTCTTCCGCTGGGGTACGGGCGGCTGGGCCGAAGCCACGCTCGCCCTCGGCCTCGGCGGCGTCGCTGCCGCGATCACGCTGAGCCTTTGAACCGGCGCCGAGAGCGCGCCGGACGCCGACTCCGTGTACCGGCCGTCAGGAAGCGCTCGGGGCGGGAGTCGGGCCCATGCCTGTCATGTGGACGATGTGCCGCCGAGCCTGGGCCGGAACCCGTTGAGTGTCTTCGGCTGGGCGCTGACGACCCAGCGCGATCCGACCAGGTACGTGCCCTCCGCCGCCCTCTCGTCCTCGGCACCGCTGCAGGCCGCGGTCAGCGGGAGGAGGGCCGGGCTGCCGGCGACAGCGACGCCGCGGACCAGACTTCACCGCCTGCGAGCGGGAGGCAAACTCCGGGAGCGGGGCCCCTGGTGGTGATCAGGGGGCGTACGGATGCGGGGCATCCGCTCGGGCAACGACCGGAGGTAGTGGTTCCGCCCCGTCGCGCTCGCACGTTCAGGTGATCACCGCTGATCGTCCTGTGCGTATACGCCGTCGCCCCGTATTCAGGGCGTATGGATGAACCACGCACCGCAGCCGACCACCGTCCCTTGTCACGGCGGCAGTTCACGACCGTGGCCGGTACGGCCGCGACCGCCCTCGGTGTGACCACGGCGGGCGCGGCCGCCGTGACGTCGGCCGTTCCCGCTCAGGCGCCCTGCCCGCCCGGATCCACCGCCGACCGGGCCACCTGTCTCGCGGTCGCCCGCGCGCTGCTGGTCGTCGACGACGACAACCGGCCGCTCGTGCCGACGTACCGGAAGATCCTCGGCTCGGGTCTGCCCCGCACCAGAACCGGGAGCGGCAAGAAGATCCTGGTGGTCGGCGCGGGACCGGCCGGTCTGGTCGCGGCCTGGCTGCTGAAGCGGGCCGGGCACCATGTGACGGTGATCGAGGCCAACGGCAACCGCGTCGGCGGCCGTATCAAGACCTTCCGCACCGGCGGGCACGAGCACGCCGAGCAGCCGTTCGCCGATCCGCTGCAGTACGCCGAGGCCGGGGCCATGCGGATCCCCGGCAGTCATCCGCTGGTGATGAGCCTGATCGACCTGCTCGGCGTCAAACGGCGCCCGTTCTACCTCGTGGACGTCGACGGCCGGGGCAAGCCCGTCAACCACGCCTGGCTCCATGTCAACGGTGTCCGCATGCGCCGCTCCGAGTATGCGGCGGCACCCCGCAGGATCAACCGGTCGTTCGGCGTGCCGCGCACGTACTGGGACACGCCCTCGTCCAAGATCCTGAGCGGCGCCCTGGACCCCGTACGCAACGAGTTCAGCACGGTCGGCAAGGACGGCAGGCGCGTCGACAAGCCCATGCCCGAGCGGGTGGAAGGCTGGGCGCGGGTGATCCAGCGGTACGGCGACTGGTCCATGTACCGGTTCCTGACCGAGCAGGCGGGCTTCGACGAGCGGACCATCGATCTCGTCGGCACACTGGAGAACCTGACCTCACGGCTGCCGCTGTCCTTCATCCACAGCTTCATCAGCCAGTCGCTGATCAGCCCGGACACCGCGTTCTGGGAGCTGGTGGGCGGCACGGCGACCCTGCCGGACGCGCTGCTGCGCGAGGTGGGCGACCTGGTGCGGCTGGACCGGCGCGCCACGCACATCGAGTACTGGGCCCCCGGCCGGCACGGCACCGACGACACCTCGCGCGTCCGCCCCGACGGTCCGCACGTATGGATCGACACGGTCTCCGAGGGACGGGACGGCAAGGTCGTGCGCGAGGAGTTCACCGGCGACCTCGCGATCGTCACCGTGCCGTTCTCCGGGCTACGGCAGGTGCAGGTCAGCCCGCTGATGTCGTACGGCAAGCGCCGTGCCGTCGCCGAATTGCACTACGACAGCGCGACCAAGGTGCTGCTCGAATTCAGCCGCCGCTGGTGGGAGTTCACCGAGGCGGACTGGAAGCGGGAGCTCGACGCGGTGCGGCCCGGGCTGTACGACGACTACCGCGCGGGCAGGGCACCCGCCGACGGGAGCCTCCTGGGCGAGCACCCCTCCGTCCCGCCCGGGCACATCAGCCCGGCGCAGCACGTCCACTACGCCGCCAACCGCTGGGCCACCCGCGACCAGCCCGAGGCGGCACACATCGTCGGCGGCGGCTCGGTCTCCGACAACTCCAACCGTTTCATGATCAACCCCTCCCATCCGGTCCCCGGGAGCGAGGGAGGTGTCGTGCTTGCCTCCTACAGCTGGGCCGACGACGCCTCCCGCTGGGACTCCCTCGACGAGGAGGCCCGCTACCCGCACGCCCTCAGGGGCCTGCAGCAGGTCTACGGGCAGCGCATCGAGGTCTTCTACACGGGCGCCGGCCGCACCCAGAGCTGGCTGCGCGACCCGTATGCGTACGGGGAGGCGTCCGTCCTGCTTCCCGGCCAGCACACCGAGCTCCTCGCGGCCATCCGGGCCCCCGAGGGCCCGCTGCACTTCGCCGGTGACCACACCTCGGTCAAGCCCTCGTGGATCGAGGGAGCCGTCGAGTCCGGAATCCGGGCCGCACTGGAGGTGCACGGGGCTTGAGAGCAGTCCGGCCCGGCGGAAGACGCCGGGCCGGGTGCTGTCGGGGTCGCGGTCGGCCGCACTAACGAGGAGACAGCCGAGCTTCGACGCCTCGCGCGCCGGACCGTGGACGTCCATCCGACCGGGGGCTACGGGGAGTTGAGGGTACGACGGCGGAACGAGCCGACGACGGCGCCGGCCGCGAACGGCGGGGGCCGAGCGCACCCGGCCGCCCGGCACGCCTCACATCGTTGCGGCAGGGGCTCTTCGACGACTGCCGCAGCGCATCCGGATGGCCGGGCGGCGCCCCGTCGGCTGCGCGGGCAGTCTGCCCCGGGAGGGACGGCGGCCCCGCCGCCTCGCTGCCGCGGCGCTTGTTGCGGGGCGTGCGCTGGGGCCACCACAGTACGTACGCGGCGGATCCGACGGCGAAGGCGAGCCGGATCAGCCCTCGGGTGGAATCGGAGGGGACCAGCAGCGCACTGCCGTACAGCGAGATCAACGCGATCCAGCTCACCCACGGCACCAGCCGCCGCTGCCCTATGGAGTCCCAGATCAGCGTGCCGAGCAGGACCGACGCGTTGTAGTACGTGTACACGCTCGGATCCAGCACGATCCGCGCGTCGGCGGCGAGCAGCACCACGGCCGGCCAGCGGTGTCTGCGCACCGCCAGCCAGCCCAGGCCGATGCCGAGTGCCATCTGAGCCGGCCGGTCCCACCAGGGGGTGGCCGGGTCGCTCACACCGAACCACCGCAGCGACGATGCCGCCTGGTTGGGGATGGTGAAGCGCGCCGCGGCCAGCGTGTTCATATGGGTGAGGTAGAACGGCAGCCACGCGGCGGCCACCAGCCCGACGGCCCAGAGGGTGGAGCGCAGCCGCGCGGGCCGGGGCAGTACCAGCAGCAGCGGCAGGAAGCCCACCGCCCAGGGCTTGGAGTCCATGGCCAGTGCCAGGAACACGCCGACGGCGACGGCGTTGCCGCGCACCAGCGCACGCACGGCGAAGGTGGTGAAGAACAGGGCCAGTACGTCATCGAGGTGTGCAAAGCGCACCGAGACCTCCACCCACATGGGGATGAAGGCGGCCCCGGCCACCAGCACACGCTGCTGGAGGCGCTTGTGGTTCAGTCCGGTGCCCAGGTTGTGGTCGGCGGCCGCACGGCCGATGAGGACCAGCATGTACAGACCCAGGCCCGACATGAACGCCTCGGCGAGTTTCTCGCCCGCGCCGGCGGGGAAGGGTGAGAACAGCCCGGCGACCAGGAAGCTGACCGGGCCGATCTGCAGTTCGGGGTGGTTGGCGTACAACGCGAGGCCGCCGCCGGGCACCTGACTGAAGAGCAGTTCCTCACCGCGTGTCAGATAGTGCCAGGACACGGCTCCGTGCCGTTCGGCCACGAAGAACCAGACGATCGTCCACAGGGTCAGCAGTGCGTGGTGCCACCGCACTGGAGAGCGTCCGATCCGGCCGATCCGCGTCCCATCCCTGGACGCGGCTCCTGCCGTCTCCGCGTTCCGCACATTCCGTCCTTCCCATCTGCCCGCCCCCGGCTTCGGGATGGCCGAGGACGCGGCCACCGCGTGTCGCCGCCGACTCGGCGGGGTGGCAAGTGCCCCGCGAAGGCACCTCGCCGAACGAGGTTCCTGTCGCGAACCGCCGGAAGCATAGCGGCACACTTGCTGGATTGCGCAACTATAGGGTGAACTCCCGATGCGGAGCGAACCGCGTTCGGCCAGTCCTGTCACGCCCCGACGCGCCCTGGGCAACCCCACAGTACTTTCTTTGTTTCTCCACAGTCACAGTTTTCCCCAAAGCTTGACACAGCGATGCCCCGGTCGTCGTGAGAACCGGGGCATCGCTGCGGGCTGGCTGAAGAAGGAGTGGGCTAGTTGGAGAAGTACAGGTACTTCCAGGACCCGTACGTCGTCGTGTTCACCGTGTCGCCGGACGTTCCGTCGACGTACACCGACCGCATCCGCGCCTTGATGCCGGAGCGCCCGGGGGCGTCCAGGCTCACGACCGACTTGCCGTCCGTGCCGAGCGGGAAGTATTCCGAGTCGGCGGAGTGCCACGCACCGTTGTAGTAGACCTGCAGGTCGAAGCGCTGCTTGCGGCCCTTGTAGTAGGTCATGCTCGTCGTGAGCAAGGGGGCGGTGCTCTTGTGGAACCAGTAGTAGTTCGTCGAGCCGATGTAGGCCGTCTTGTAGTACCTGGCGACGGCGGTGGAGATGCTCACCCTGGCGTACGCCGTGGACTTCACCGTCTTGGGGGCGGTGCGGGTGTCGCCCTTGAACACCGCGGTGACATCCGTGTCCCGGGTCATGTACACCGTCGCGGAGATGTTGCCGCCGGAGTCGACCGTCCCCGTCTTGATCAGCTTGTTGGGCTTGTCGGCGCCGAAGGGGTTCGCCCAGATCTCGACCGTGCGGTTCCTGTACGTCGAGCCCAGGTGCGCGGTGAAGGTGACGGCCTTGTTGTAGTCGTACACCTTGCCGTTGTTGTTCAGGGTCAGCGTCGGCGTCGCGAAGGAGACGGTGACCTTGTCGGAGGCGGTGGCCGGGGCGTGGCCGCTGTCGCCGGCGTAGGAGACCTTGTAGGTGACCGTGCCTCCGGCCTGCGGGGTGTCCGTGAAGGAGTACGTGCCATCGGCCTGCACGGTGACGTCGGGCAGCGCCTTGCCGGACGGGTTCTCCGCGTCGGTGCGGGTGACCTGGAGCGTGGCGCCGGCGGGCAGCGCTGTCGACGCCGACAGCGTGCCGGTGACGGTGAGCTGCTTGCCACCGGTGGCGGTGGACGGGGCGTCGACCGTCAGGGTGGGCGTGTCCAGCGTCGGGTTGCCGAGCGGGGTGACGACCCAGCCGCTGTTCGTGCCGACCAGGGCGAACAGCCGGGAGGAGTCGGGCGACCAGGCCAGCGGGGTCAGGGCGCCGTTCGAGCCGGTGTTGTAGGTGCGGATCGGCACGGTGGCGTCGCGGTTGTACACCGACACCGTGCCGCCGTTGGCCTGGGCGACCAGTCCGTTCGGGGCGATGTCGGCGTCCTGCCCGGCGGGGTAGGCGCCGTCGGCGGTGAACGTGCCGTCGGCGTAGGCCTGCCGCTCGGCGCCGTTGACCAGTACCTGGGTGGCGCCGGGCACGAGGTCGATGTCGCGGATGCCGCTGTTGAGCGAGTAGTCGCCGTGGTAGTACGCGACCTGCTGCGGGGTGCCGGAGGATACGTCGAGGACGGCCATCGAGTCCGTGGACAGGCCGGTCTCACCGACGGCGAGCAGGCCGGGCCGGGAGGGATCGGTGTCGAGGAGCGCCTGGCCCCAGAGGTGGTTGGAGAACTGACCGACCTGCACCGTGCCGCCGCCCGCCGGATCGACCGAGCCCAGGTCGCCGTCCCACTGGTCGCCATAGGTGAACCACACCTTGCCGCCCGCGACGGCGACATGACGCGGACCCGTGGTGGTGGGCACGGTGTAGCGGGCCTTGACGTCCAGCGTGGCCGCGTCCAGCGCCACGATCTGGTGGTTGCCCGACGCGGCCGCGTACAGGGTGCTGCCGTCGTCCGACAGCGCAAGATCGGTGACCTCGGTGATGCCGTCCACCGAGTCGACGAGGTTGCCGTTGTTGTCGCCGGCCAGGATCTTTCCGCTCTGGGCGTCGCCGACGAAGACCCGGCCGACGGCGTCGTCCGCCACGAAGCCGCCGACGGCGTAGACGGAGGCGGAGGCCGCCGAGGCGGACCCGGCCGCGACGACGCTCAGCGCCGCCGAGCTGAAGAGGACCGCGAGCGCTGTCGCGGTCGAGATGCTGCGCATACGCACAGTGCTGTTACCCCCACGATGAAACCGGCACAGGACCGGGAGAGTTGGGAGCGCCGCGCAGCACCCGGACGTACCCGCTGCGGTGCGGGAACGCGCGGGGCGCGGCTGCCTGTGCGCAGGGTATGACACGGGAGTGACAGGGGAAGCGACGGGGAAGCGTTTTCCCTCGCGCTGTCCCTCGCGCTGTCCCTCGCGCTGTCCCTCGCGCTGTCCCTCGCGCTGTCCCTCGCGCTGTCCCTCGCGCTGTCCCTCGCGCTGTCCCCTCGCGCCCCACCTGAGCGCAACCCCCGGACCGTGGTCATGAGGCTCGCCGCGGCCGCCGCGGTGCCGGCCGTCGGAGCCACCGGCGCCTTCGGTGCGCAAACGTCCGGCAGGAACGGCTCGGACTCCTCAGGCTCCTCGAACGCCCTCGTCTTCGACCAGGACGCCTGCACCAACTGGGGCCGCACGCCTGCCGATCGGCCGACCGGGACGCCGGGCCGGGGTTGCACCCGGGCCCGGCGTCGCCCTATGGGGCGGGAGTGTCGGACACGCGAAAATTGTGCGACCGGATCACCACTTCCCGGCCACCACATGGCGGAGAACGTGATCGAATGGCACATCCGTACCAGTAGGCTGGGACTGCTGCGGCACCCCACCATCACCCGCCCGGGCGGAGTCATGGCCGGCGGCGGTCGAGTCGTTTCACGGCATTCGTCTCACGGCATGAGGATGAAACAACAGGTGCTGATCGCGGGCCGGTACCAGCTGAACACCACCATCGGACGTGGCGCGATGGGCGAGGTCTGGCGGGCGTACGACCAGATGCTCGGCCGGCCCGTCGCCGTCAAGGTCCTGCTCGACCGGAACACCGACCCGACCGCCGACTCCCGGTTCCGTCTGGAGGCGCAGACCGCGGGGCGGCTCCACCACCCGCATGTGGTCGGCGTCATCGACTTCGGGGAGCACGAGGGCCGGCTGTTCCTGGTGATGGAACTGGTGGAGGGCGACAGCCTTTCCCGGGTGCTCGTCGACGAGGGTCCGCTGTCCGCCGAGCGGGTCGCGCACATCGCCGCGCAGGCGGCGGCCGGGCTCGCCGTGGCGCACGAACAGGGCATCGTGCACCGGGACATCAAGCCGGGCAACCTGCTCATCGACGCAGGCGGCACCGTGAAGATCGGTGACTTCGGTATCGCCCGGTTCATGGACGACCCGTCGGGCGCGCTCACGGCGACCGGGCAGATCGTCGGGACGAGCCTGTACATCGCCCCCGAACGCGCCCTCGGCAAGCCCGCCGGACCGGCCAGCGACGTCTACTCGCTCGGCTGCGTGCTCTACCAACTGCTCACCGGTCAGCCGCCGTTCCGGGCCGACACCCCGATCGCAATCCTCCATCACCACCTGGACACTCCCCCTGTGCCGCCGCGCGAGCTGGGCGTGGCCCTGCCGCCCGCCTTCGAGAACTACCTCCTCGGCCTGCTCGCCAAGCGGCCCGAGGACCGGCCCACCGCACGGCAGGCCGCCGACTGGTTCGCGGGCGGTGCCTGGCGGGGCCGCCCCGAACCGCTCCCGGCCGCGGCCCCGGGTCCCCGGCACACACCGGCGCCCGCCTCTCGGCCGCCGGTGCTCCCCGGCATGGAGACGGGCCCGGCGACGATGTACAAACTCCCGTCCGCGGGAGCGGTCCCGGGCCACCGCGCGGCCCACGGCCGGTGGCCGTCGTCGGCGCCCCACCGCGAGCGCCCACCGTCGGGTGGCCACCGTGAGCGCGCCTCGGCCGGAAGCCGGCGTGAGAGGTCCTCGCTGCGCGCGTTCGCCGCCGACCGGCCGCGCGCGGTGGGGCTGATCGCCGCGGCATTGATCTTCCTCGCGGCGATGTTCGTCGGCATGGCGTGGTTCTCCCCGGACAACAGCTCGGCGGAGACCCCCGCACCGAGCCCGTCCGGCACGTACTCCCCCCGCAGCGGACCGGCCGCGTCCCCGCTCCCGTCGTCCCCGGCCGGCGTTCCGGCCGACGGCGGGAACCATGGAGACAGCAAGGACGACCAGCAGTGACACCGGCCGGGCGCCGAGTCGCTCCGCACGACCACCGCCCACCCCCGGGCTGCCCACCCCCCGGCCGGCCGCCCCAATTCCCTTCCTTCAACGCTCTGTTGAGTTGACGGAAGGTTGACCAACCGAAGAGAAATCGGTGGTGGTCGCGGACTGTATGTTCACCCGCATGCCCCCACAGCCCCCACGCCTTCCCGTACTCCCGTATCGCAAGCCGACCCGCGGCCGCGACTACTGGATCCTCGACGACGTGCTGCCGAACGTGGACGAGGTCCGGGCCCGTTGTCTCGCCAAGGACGACTGGGTCAAGGGGTATCCCTACACGCAGGAGAGCTGGCCCGGACTGCGGACCATGCCGGGGCTCGAGGAGGGCGAACTCGCCCGGATCGAACGGCTGGTGCGCAAGGAGACCGGCGCGCAGAAGCTGTGGCAGGAGACCGCTCCCGGCGGTGGCACCCTCAACCACAACTGCATCCAGGTCGTGGGCAAGGACGAGGGCGAACCGCGCCCGCACACCGACTCGCGCGCACTGTGCCGCTACGCCGCGGTGCTCTACCTCAGCCCGAACGTCCCCAAGGACTGCGGCACGAGCTTCTACCGGCAGAGCCTGCCGGGCGGCGTCCTCGGCGGCAACATGGTGCAGGCTCCGCACAACAACCTGGTCGAGGCGCTGGGCACGCGGTATGTCTCACCGGACGCGTTCACCGAGGACATCCGCGTGCCGCAGCGCTACAACCGGCTGCTGCTCTACAAGGCCAACATCATGCACAGCGCCACCGGTTACTGCGGAAGCGACCTGGAGGAGAAGCGCATGACGGCCGTCTTCTTCTGGATGGCCTGACCGACGGGGTCCCGACCCGCCGGGGGCCGGGGCTCAGCTCAGGCCGAGGCTGGAGAGCGCGGTCGTCCAGTCCGTCGCGATCGCGTTCTGGGCGTCCGTCAGGTTCACCTCTCCGTTGCACACGGCCGTCTTGAGCTTGTTCTCGACGCTGTCCTTGTTGGCCGCGACTTCGCCGCTGCCCGTGTCGTAGCGCGGTTCGGGCCACAGGTTCTGCGGGCTCGTGGGGTTGCCGCCGAGCTCCAGCGGGATGAGGTGGTCCTCTTCATAGTCGGCCGTGCTGGTGTCGCTGTAGCCGTACTCGACGATCTGCTTCTTCTTCAGGGCGGTGGTGTACGAGCTGGACGGCCGCACCGTCGCGGTCCATCCCGAGACGCAGATGGTGGAGTCGATCGTGTCCTGCGTGACGTCCGGGTTGACGTCGCCGGGCTGGCAGCTGGGGTCGGGGAGGGGGAGGTAGTCCTGGCTGCAGCTCTGCGCGTGCGCGGTACCGGTGGTCACGACGAGACCCGCGGCGGCGAGGGTCAGGGAGCAGAAGGTCGTGACCAGCGGGCGGGATATTCGGGACATGGGGGGTCTCCCGGTGTGGTGCCCGGCATGGGTCCGGGCGGTCGTGAGCATGACAGCACTGGGAGCATCTATGCGGGTAGAGCCCTTTGCGGGACCGGGAGACCCTTGATTGAAGGTTTATCCATACCATGACTGCGTGTTGTGAAGTCATGGGCAGGGCTTGGGCGTTGGTTCACCTGGTTGAACAGCCGCGTGCGAACGTCCGGGCGCCCACGAGCGCCCGGACGCCGACGGTCCGTCAGCGCGAGGGGGCGAGCGGAAGGTCGTCCGTGTACGCGTTCACCGGCTTGGCGATCCGCTCGACGGCATGGGCGTCGAGCGCGACCGGGGCGGACCTCGTGCCCAGGGTCCCACCGGGATGCCAGGTTCCCGTGACGGCCACCCAGGTATTGGCGGGCAGGGCCGGAGACCCGTACATCCGCACCTTCACGGTCTGGGCGTCCGCGGCGCAGCACGAGAAGATGATCCGGGTCAGATACCAGCCGCCGCCCTGCTTGTCGGGTGTGACGAAACCGGTCATCTGGATGCTGCGTTTCTGGATGGCCTTCTCGCGGTCCTGCTGCACACGGCCGGCGAAGTCCGAGAGGGTCATCGGGAGGGGCGAGGTCGCGGGCAGCGGATCGAAGTGCTCCTGCTGCGCCACGGCCTTGGGGACCTCCCGGGAGGCGGTGTACGCGCCGAGGGCCGGCGGGGCGTAGAAGAGCAGGCTCAGCGCGGGGAGGAACAGCAGCCAGGCGGTGCGGGGCACGGTGGAGTGGTCGTGACCGTGGCCGTCTCCCTCGTGACCGCCGCCGTCTCCGTGGTGACCTCCGTGGTCGTGCCCCCGGCCGCCGTCGTCGTGACCACCGTGTTCATGAGCTTCCCCGTGCTCGTCGCGCCCGCCCGGACTCCGGTACGACCACGCCTCCGCCACTCCGAGCAGAAGCAGCAGCACCCCCGAGGCGATCAGCAGCGGACGCAGCCCCTCCTTGACGTATCTCAGGTACAGGTCGCTGAAGAGCGAGATGTGCAGCAGCCCGAGGCCACCGAGGACGAGCAGGATCACCTGGACGGGCCGTTTCACAGCAGCGCCCCTCCGATCAGCGCGCTGCACACCACCGCGACGACCGTCGTGGCGGTGGAGAAGCGGACCGCGAAGGCCCGGCCGAACGTGCCCGCCTGAAGAGCAATCAGCTTCAGGTCGACCATCGGCCCGACCACCATGAACGTCAGTCGCGCGACGGGCGAGAACCCGGCGAGCGAGGCCGCGACGAACGCGTCGGCCTCCGAGCACACCGCCAGGAGGACGGCCAGCCCGGCCATGAACAGCACCGACAGCCAGGGCGAGCCGGAGAACACGTCGAGCACGGAGCGCGGGACCGTCACATTGAACGTGGCCGCCGCCATGGCCCCGAGGACCAGGAAGCCCCCCGCGTGCAGGAAGTCGTGCTGGAAGCCGAGCCGGAACTCCTTCCAGCGGCTGTGCCCCGGCCGGTGCCCGGTGTGCCGTACGGTCGGCCGGAGCCATTCGTCGCGGCCCAGCCAGAGCCACAGCCAGCCCATCACGGCCGCGGTGGCGAGTGAGGCGAGCAGCCGGGCCAGGACCATGGCGGGGTTGCCGGGGAAGGCGATGGCCGTGGCGGTCAGCACGACGGGGTTGACGGCAGGGGCCGAGAGCAGGAACGCGAAAGCGGCCGCCGGGGTGACACCCCGGCGGATCAGGCTGTTGGCGACCGGCACCGACGCGCATTCGCAGCCGGGCAGTACGACCCCGGCGACGCCCGCGACCGGTACGGCGAGCACCGGCCGCCGGGGCAGCACCCGGCTGAACAACCGTGCCGGTACGAACGCGTTGATGGCGCCGGACAGGGCCGTGCCGAGCAGCAGGAAAGGCAGCGCCTGCACGGTGATCGCGAGACAGACGGTCCGCCAGGCCTGCATGGCCGGTTCGTCCAGCCACCGGCTGAGGACGAGGAGCACCGGACCGGAGAGGACGGCCGCCCCGAACAGCAGGACCCAGGGCAGGGACCGGCCGCGTCCGGGGGCGTCACCGGTCGCCGCAGGGACCGCGACGGCCGTCTCCGCCTCCTCGGCCAGGGTATCTGTCTTCTGCATGCGGGCTCCGAATGTCGGATGTTCGGATCGAACATAGCGGGCGCCGGGCCGCGCACCCCACTTCCGCCACGCACAGCAGTTTTCAGGAATGAGATCCATTTTCATATAGAGGCCCCATGTCTGCGACCTGATCACCTGTCCGGTCGACGAACTGCGCACGGAAACCGCCGAGTTCGGCTCGCGCATGTGACGACCCCCACAGCGTGAGCCGCGGATTTTACCCAACGAAAAGGTTCTTGACTCCCGTCGCGTCCGTACCCCTGGGCGTCCGAACAACCAGGAGGTGCCATGCGCATTTCACGCAACGCGGCGGGAACCGTCTTCGTGGCGGGTGCCCTGACGCTGACGCTGACGGCGCTCGTCTATCCCTCGATGCTGGGAGTCCAGACCGTATCCAGCGCTCCGTCGCGCGTGATCGCCAACACCTCGGCGGGACCGCTGACCGAGGCGGACCGCGATTTCGTCGTCAAGGTGCGCGCGGCGGGCCTGTGGGAGTTCCCCGCCGGTGAGCTGGCCATGAAGAAGGGGACGATCGAGTCTGTCCGCGTCGCCGGACAGCACCTGATCAACGGACACGTCCAACTCGACGCAGCCGACCGCAAGGTGGCCTCGCAGCTGGGCATCACACTGCCGAACCAGCCGAGCCCGCAGCAGCAGCAGTTCGTGGCGACGCTGACCTCGGACACGGGCAAGCAGTTCGACAGCGACCTCGCGAACATCCTGCGCGTGACGCACGGCCAGATCTTCTCCACGATCGCCGGCATCCGTGCCACCACGAAGAACACCCTGGTCCGCCAACTGGCCGACCAGGCGAACGACACGGTCCTCGACCACATCACGGTGATGGAGCAGACGGGCCTGGTGAACTTCGACCAGGTCCTGTTCCAGGAGACGACCCCGCCGAAGCTCCCGAAGAGCAATATGACTCCGCCGGCCCCGCAGCCCGGCGAACCGACGGTGGTCCTCTCCCCGCCGCCGGGCTTCACCCCTCCGCCGTCGACGAGCCCTTCACCGATACCGACCACGGGCTGACCCGAGGACGTCCCCCGGCTGCCGGCGGGCGCGCGACCAGCGCGTCCGCCGGCAGCCGCTTTTCCGTACCGGGTGAAGTACCGGACCGTTTCCGCCCCGGTGACGTACGGGAGGGAAGAAAGGTGGGCCCGGCGCTCACCGGGGGAAAAGAGCGCCGGGCCCGTGGAGGATGGTCAGAAGGACGCCTGGGGCGTCATGCGCGGGAGCGGGACGCGCGGCGTCGCGTGGCGAACGCGATGCCCGCACCGGCCGCGACAAGGGCCGCCGCGCCCGCCGCGATCGGGAGCGTGTTGCTGCCGCCGCCCGTCTCGGCGAGACCGCCGGGCGGGGTGGACGAGCCGCCGTTCGGCGTCGGCTGCGCGGGCGTGCTCGACTCGGCGGCGGGCGGCGTCGAGGTCGAGGCGGACGGCGAGGCCGGGGTCGCGGGGCTCGACGCGGGCGGGGTGGTGGCCGGCACGGACGCGGGCGGCGTCGAGGCCGGCGGGGTGCTCTCCGGGGTGCCCGGCGGCTCGGCCGTGCAGTCCTTCGTACCGCCGTTCCAGGACGCGATCAGCTTGTCCTTGATGACCGGGCGGTCGGGGCCCTTGGGCAGGTCGCCGTGCTCGAAGCCGTCGTTCGCGCCGAGGTTCCCGTCGAACTTCACCTTGCCCCGGTACAGGTCGATCTGCGCGTAGCAGCCCGCGTCCGGCACCGAGATGTCCAGCGACTCGGTCTCGCCCTGCTTCACCGTCACGGAGTCGAAGTCGTGGAAGACCTGCAGGCCCGAGGTGTTGAAGGTGGCGCCGTGCGCCCGGTAGGAGGCCAGGGACGCCGTGCAGGTCGTCGCGTCGCCCGCCGCCCGTACCTTGATGTGGACCTTGCCGTCCTCGGTCGGCTTCAGGTTCTGGTCGTCGACCCGGACCGAATCGGTGAAGACGGTTCCGTCCAGCGAGAACTGGCAGTGGTCCGCCTCGGTCACCGTGCCCGGACCCGTGCCCGACGCATAGGCGCGGCCCCCCTTGTCCCACCCGTCGCCACCGGGCGTGCCCGAGGCCCAGGCGGCACCTCCCGTGACGGCGGTGAGGGTGAGCGCAGCGGCGCCCGCCCACAGCAGGCGGCGTACGGTGACAGGTCGCGCATCGGACACGCGGTCCCCCAGCTTCATATGGCCGAGATCCGGGCGACGGCAGCGGGCAGCGCGAAGCAACCGGGAACCGTGGCCGGGAAAGTGTGGTCGAAGAGAAGCCCTGTGCTCACTGGTCACATGAGCCACAGCGCGAGCACATATTCGATCACCCTGCGCGGGCTGTCAACCTCGTTGAATGCACGACGACTTCAGCGGTCCATCACATTTCGGCCACATCAGGAATGGGACGATCCGCTTGGGTCGGGCAGGTCGGAACTCCGCCCCTACTCGGCGCCCTGCTCCACCGGCTGGGTCTGTGCCAGCCCCGCCGTCCACTTCTCCTCGACGCGCCCGACCTTCCACACCACCAGTGCGAGCGCCCACGTGCCGAAGAACAGCCCGACGATCAGGAAACCGAGGGTGTTGAGGTCGAGTCCGGCGATCCAGTCCCAGAAGACCCCGTGCAGGTGTAGCTTCTGGGCGAGCAGGCCGAGCAGCTCGACCGTGCCGATGATCAGCGCGACGGCGACGGACAGGCCCGTGATGGTGAGGTTGTAGTAAACCTTGCGGACCGGCTTGGAGAACGCCCACCCGTAGGCGAAGTTCATGAACGACCCGTCGATCGTGTCCAGCAGCGACATGCCGGCCGCGAAGAGGACCGGCAGGCACAGGATCGCGTACCAGGGCAGCCCGGAGGCCGCGCCCGAACCGGCCATGACGAGCAGGGCGATCTCGGTCGCGGTGTCGAAGCCGAGGCCGAAGAGGAGGCCCAGCGGGTACATCTGCCACGGCTTGGTGATCGACCTCATCACGCGGCCGAGGAGCCGGTTCATGAAGCCGCGGCTGTTGAGCTGTTCCTCCAGGGCCGCCTCGTCGAACTTCCCGGAGCGCATCTGCCGGAAGACCTTCCAGATGCCGGCCAGGATGACGATGTTGATGCCGGCGATGACGTAGAGGAAGGTGCCGGAGACCGTCGTACCGATGAGTCCGGTGATGTCGTGCAGCTCGGAGTTGTCGTCACGGACCGGTCCGGCGAGCGTCCTGATGCCGAGCGAGAGCAGCAGCGAGAGGCCGAAGACGATGCTGGAGTGCCCGAGCGAGAACCAGAAGCCGACCGACAGCGGGCGCTGTCCCTCGCCCATCAGCTTCCGGGTGGTGTTGTCGATCGCGGCGATGTGGTCCGCGTCGAAGGCGTGCCGCATCCCCAGCGTGTAGGCGGTCACGCCGATGCCGACACCGAAGGACTCCCGGCCGACGCTGTAGTGCTCGGGCGCGATGATCGCGACGATCGTGAACCACCCGATGACGTGCAGCGCCAGGATGAACGCGGCCATGCCGCCGAGCCGGCCCCACTCCTGCCGCGTGATCGATGTGCGCATCCTGGGGGAGGACGGGGGCATGGAGTCGGGCCTTTCTTCGCCGGTACTGCGACCCCTACCTTTATGCACCAGGGTGCTACTTGCAAGAAAGTCGCAGTAAAGCATCGCGGTGCCACTGGGAGTCGCCCGGACGGGTGACTTCCGGCCTGCGTGCCGTTCAGCGTGGCGCTGCCGTGGGAGACCCCGATCACCGAGCCCCACGGTCAGCATCTGGGCGTCGTCCTCGGCGTGCGAGCGGAACCGAAAGCCGAGCCGACTGAAGGCGTCCAGCACCACCGGGAGGCGTACGGAACGCACGCGGCCTCCATGGGACACGATCCGTACGCCGGTCACGGACCTCACGGCGGTCACCCTGTCGATCACCGTTCCGGCCCCGGTACCGGCACGGCGGCCGCCGCGGGCGTGGCGGGGCCGGCCGTCGGCGTTGTCGGCGCAATGGTCGCGGCGGAGGTCGTGGGCGAGATCGGCGACTTCTTCGAGGGGGACGAGAGCGAGGACGACTAACCCAGCCGCTCCACGGCTTCCTTCGCCTCCACCAGGTCCGCCCCGGTGATCTCGCGGTACACCTTGATCGCCTGGATCTTCTTCCCGTCACGCACCAGGGCGGTGACCTGGTCCAGGGCGGGGTCGGCGTGGTCGATGCCCAAGTGGCCGAGGATCAGGTCGAGTTTCTGCTCGACGCGGGCAATCCGGCGGTCGGTGCGCCTGATTTTGCTCTCGACAGTGGCGAAACCCGCAAGGACGAGCGCCCCGACGACGAAAGAACCGAATATTTCCATGGCCCGCGATCCTAGGGGTGGGCTTGCGTCCCGGGCCGGGCGGACGCGCCGGGCCCTGCGCGTGCGATTGATCACCCCTCGAGAAAGGAGTCGATGAGGACGAAGGTGGCCTCCGGCTGTTCGATCTGGGGCAGATGGCCCGCCTTGGGGATGACCTCGAGGCGGCCGTTGCCGAATGCGGCAGCGTAGGCCGCGCCATACGCGGGGGTGACGATGCGGTCGCTCTCGCCCCACAGCAGAAGGGTGGGGATATGGACGCGGCCCAGGCGGCGCAGCAGTTTCGGGTCGTGCATGTAGGGGTCGCCGGCGATGGTGCGCAGGGTTGCCATGTTGGCCTGGCGGAGGACGAGTTGCTCGGCGGGGATCCCGGCCGGGTCGACATAGAAGCGGTCGGAGTCGTGGTAGCAGTACTCGGCGACGCCGCGGGCGTCGAGGGCGAAGAAGTCCCTGATCGGCTCCCCTTCGACCGCGACTCCGGCGGCGTCGATCAGGACGAGCCCGCTGATGATGCCCGCCTGGTCGCGCACGGCCATCTCGGCACCGATCCAGCCGCCGAGCGAGGAGCCGACGACGAGCACATCGCGCAGCCCCCGGTCGCGGAGGAGGTGCAGATAGGCCAGGGCGAGATCGTCGACGCCGGTGAACCAGTCGGGGCGCGGGGCGCCGTTCCAGCCCGGGTGGGTGGGGACGATGGTGTGTGCGGTCGGCGCCAGATGGTCGGCGATTCCGGTGACGGTGGCCGGGCCTCCGCCGCCGTGGAGGATCAGCACGGGACGTCCGGATCCGGATTCGGAGAGGGTGAGGGCCAACTCGGGCTGCACGAGGTGCGTGTGAGGTGTGGTCATGCCACGAAGACTAACTAAGTATCTTTATATAAGCAAGCTTAGTCATCGTGTTAACCTGGACCCATGGCCGCTGAACTGCAGATTCTCGGAAGAGCCGTCAAGCAAGCCCAGTACCGTCAGCACCGGGCGCTCGACAGCCGCCTCGCTTCCGTCGGGACCACGCTCGCCCAGTGGGACGCACTGCGCGCGATCAGCCGGACGCCGGGAGCGAGCGCACGGTCGCTGGCCGCGGCGACGTTCCAGAGCGAGCAGGCGTTCGGCACGCTCGCCGGCCGGCTGGTGGCCCAGGGACTGGTCGAGCGGAGGCCGGGGCACGGGCGGCGTATCGAGCACCACCTCACACCGGCCGGCGAGGAGACCCTGAAGGCGGGGCACCAGGTCGCCGACGAGGTGCTGGCCGAGTGCTTCGCCCCGCTGTCCGAGGCCGAACGGACAACCCTGCACGGCCTGCTCCTGCGCCTCGCCGAGGAGGGGTGATCCGCGGGCGCCTCGAACGGTCCCCCACCGCTGGCCGCGCGTATGCCCCGCCCGGAAGCTGGCCCCATGGACGTCCCGCCCCGCGACGGTCTGCCGCCCTTCGAGGACCGGACCGACTTCGAGAACGCCGACCGTGGGTTCGTCGCCGCCCTGGTGCCCGGGGTGGTGACGGCCGATGACGGCCGGGTGGTGTGGGACGGGGACGCGTACGGGTTCCTCGACGGGGACTGTCCCGACACCGCGCATCCGAGCCTGTGGCGGCAGTCGCAGCTGTGCGCGCGGCGGGGGCTGTACGAGGTGACCGAGGGTGTCTACCAGGTGCGCGGGCTCGATCTGGCCAATATGACCCTCGTCGAGGGCCACGACGGCGTCATCGTCGTCGATCCGCTCGTCTCCGCGGAGTGCGCGGCGGCCGCCCTCGCGCTGTACCGGCGGCATCGCGGCGAGCGGCCCGTCACCGGGCTCATCTACACCCACTCCCACCTCGACCACTTCGGCGGCGCCGGCGGTGTGCTGCCGCGCGAGGCGGAGGCGGGGGTGCCGGTCCTCGCTCCCGTGGGGTTCCTGGAGTACGCGGTCAGTGAGAACGTGCTCGCCGGGCCCGCGATGGCCCGCCGCGCCGGGTTCATGCACGGCGCCCGGCTGCCGAAGGCGCCCGACGGGCACATCGGCACGGGCCTCGGCATCACCCTGTCCACCGGTACGGTCACCCTGATCCCGCCGACCGTCGACATCACGCACACCGGGCAGACGGAGACCGTGGACGGCGTGCGGATCCTGTTCCAGCTGACGCCGGGCACCGAGGCGCCGGCCGAGATGAACTTCCTCTTCACCGAGCAGCGCGCCCTGTGCCTCGCCGAGAACGTCACGCACACCCTGCACAACATCCTGACCCTGCGCGGCGCCCTCGTGCGCGACGCCCGCGTCTGGTCCCGCTACCTCGACGAGGCCATCGACTTCTTCGGCGACGCCTACGACGTGGCCTTCGCCTCCCACCACTGGCCGACGTGGGGTCACGAGAATGTCGTGGGGCTGCTGGCGGAACAGCGGGACCTGTACGCGTATCTGCACGACCAGACCCTGCGGCTGCTGAACAGCGGTCTGACCGGCCCGGAGATCGCGGAGGAGCTGCGGCTGCCGCCCGCGCTGGAGGACGCCTGGCACGCGCGGGGCTACTACGGATCCCTGAACCACAACGTCAAGGCCGTCTACCAGCGCTACATGGGGTGGTACGACGGCAACCCCGCCCACCTCTGGGAGCATCCGCCCGTGCAGCTCGCCGAGCGGTACGTGAAGCTGGCGGGCGGACCGGAGGCGATGCTCGCGGCGGCCCGCCGGTATGCCGACTCCGGTGACCTGCGCTTCGCCGCGACCCTCCTCAACCACCTCGTCTTCGCCGACCCGGACCACGAGGAGGCGAGGGCCGCACTGGCGGGCGTGTACGAACGGCTCGGGTACGGCGCCGAGAACGGGCCCTGGCGCAACATCTATCTGACCGGCGCGCAGGAGTTGCGCGGGGGCGCGGGAGGCCCCGCCGTCACCACGGACACCGCCGAGACGAGGTCGGCGCTCACCGTGAGCATGCTGCTGGACGCCCTCGCGGTGCGCATCGACGGGCCGCGCGCGGCGCGGGAGCCGCGGCTGATCATCGACCTGGTCGTGATCGACGAGGAGCGCCGGCACCGGATCAACCTGGAGCACGGCGCGCTCACGCACCGAAGCCTGCCGCTGCACCGCACACCGAAACCGCACGCGGGCCTGACTCTCACTCTGACCCGCCCCGAACTCCTCGGCCTGCTCGCGGGCAAGGGCCTCGCGGGCATCGAGACCGACGGGGACCGTGGACTGCTCAAGCGGCTGTTCTCGTACGTGACCCAGCCGGACCGGGGGTTCGCGATCGTCACACCCTAGGTACCGTCGTGCCGGGTGTCACAGCGGCGGCTGTGCCGGTGCCGGGCCCAGGGTCGTCGTGCCCGGGGCCGTGCGATGGCCGAGGCCCGTGCGGTAGGCGTCCAGGGCCGCCTCCACCCGGCCCGTGCGGCGCAGCAGATCGCCGAGCAGACGGCACAGGTCCGCGAGGTCGCCCGCCGCGCCCGCCCGCTCCAGCAGGCTGAGTGCGCGGACGTAGTGCTCCTCCGCGGCCTCCGTGTCGCGGGCGTCCTCCGCGATGATGCCGAGGAGGCGGTGCGCGGCGGCGGAGTGCACGGCGCCGCGTTCGGGGCCGATGTCGCCGAGGACGCCGTTCAGCAGCTCCGCGGCCTCCTCGGACCTCCCGCGCCGGTGCAGCACGTCCGCCAGCTCGACCGCGACCTGACTGCTGTAGAGGGTGGCCCGCCGTTCGGCGTGCATGGCGAGGGCCTCGCGCAGCTCGCTCTCCGCACGCTCCAGTTCGCCGTTCTGCGCGTACAGATAGCCGCGCATCCAGTGGCAGTTGGCCAGCTCGGTGCGGATCTGGAGCTGGCGGTACAGCTCGGCGGCCTTGGCGAGGTTGGCGTCCGCCTCGGCGACCCGGCCCTCCGCGAGAAGCGTGCGCGCCACGGAGCGGTGCATGCGGGCGATCAGCGCCGGGTCCTGGACCTGGGGCGCGAGCGCCAGAGCGAACTCGGCCGCCTGGGCCGCGCGCGCATGGGCGCCCATGTCCATGTACGGGCCGATGGCGCTCGCATAGAGCAGCAGCAGTGCGTCCGGGTCGTGCAGCCCGGAGCGGTTGAGTTCGTCGAGGGTGGACTCCAGCAGGTAGCAGGCGTACCGGAGCTCACCGGCGAGGTAGTGGGAGACGGCGCGGCCGCGCAGCGCCGGGACCCGGCTGGGCAGCGGTGCGTCCCCGAGGCTCTTCTCCGCCCGCTCGAAGTACTGCCGGCCTGTCGCCAGGTCGCCCAGTTCGAGGGCGCACTCACCGAGCCCCAGCAGCGCGGCGGACCGCTCGGCGACGAGCCCGTGCGCCTCGGCCTCGGTCAGCAGCGTGCCGTACTGCTCGGCCGCGACCTCGGCCTCGCCGGTGGCGAGGGTCCGCTGGGCGTCGGTCAGCCCGAGCCGCAGACTGGTGGCGAGGTGGGCGGGGCGGCCGGTGACCAGCTCGTCGTAGGCGATGCCGAGCCGCGCGGCGATGTGCCGCAACGCGGGCTCCGAGGCGCGGACCCGGCCCGCCTCCACCGTCGAGATGTACGCGGGGGAGTACATCGGCTCCGCCAACTGCTTCTGCGTCAGACCGCGTTCGGCCCGCAGCTGCTGCACTCTCCGCCCGATGGTCTCCGGGTCGTCGCGCTCCGCCATGGATCAAGCATGCCATTAAGTCGAGTTACACCTGGCCGACTCTTACTCTTGTCCAACTCGCCACGCACAACTGTGCAGTTGAGGCGACAGGTCCGCGACGCGAGAAACCCCGGACAGCCTCTTGCACCGCCCCTGCGCACCCCCTACGTTAAGCAGCGCATTAAACCCGGTTAATCAGCTGCTGATGCGGATGCGAGGTCGCCGTGCCCGGACGCCCTTCCGTACCTCACGGACGCATAGCCCCGCGGTACGCCCGAGGCTTCGCCGCGGCGGTCCTGGCCGTGGCCGCCCTGATCACCGCGGCCAACGCGGGCCCGGCGCGGGCGGCGGAGCCGGGGTCGGTTCAGCAGGTCCAGCCCATCAGGTAGTCACCGGGCGGTTCAGAACTCCGCCGTGTCCAGGTCGAACCCGAGAGGGCTGGGCAGCGGGACGGTGGGGCCTAGCTTGTGCTTCGCGCCACGGGCGTAGTCGTCACCCGACGGATCGGAGTAGACGGCCACCGCGCCCTCCTCGCGGTCGATCAGCAGGTAGACGGGGATGCCGGCGCGGGCGTAGCCGTGGATCTTCTTGTCGCGGTCGCGGTCGGCCGTACTGGTGGAGGTGACCTCGGCGACGAGGAGGGCGCCGGAGGGGTCGTGCCACACCTCCTTGCCGCGGAAGGTGCCCTTGGGGGCGATGACCAGGTCGGGGATGACGTGGCCGGTCCCGGAGGCACCGGGGACGTTCAGGCCGATGCCGGTGCAGTTGCGCAGGGCCGGGTCGTGTCGCCTGTCGGCGACCTGTCTGGCGTTCCCCGCGACCGCCTCCGCCAAGGGTGTCAAGTCGGTGCCGATCCAGGTCTGCAGTACGAGCCCGGCGAACCAGAAGTTCTACATCGTCGGCTACAACCAGTTCCACGACTGGATCAAGTCCCCGACCCAGGCCGTCAAGCCGTACAGCTGCTTCAACTTCGCGAACTGGTGGTGGCAGACCGACCGGACCTTCGAGCTCCACTGGGAGGTCGCGAACTCGGTCCCGAACTGGAAGTACCGGCTCTGGTACATCCCGAGCACCGCCGCGAACGGTGGCTGGCAGAAGGCCACCATCTCGTAGCCACGGGGCCACGGGGGAGGCCGGGCCCCGTGCGGCATCGTGCGCCGCGCGGGGCCTTCGGCTTTGTCAGGCCCCGGCGACGTACTCCACGAAGGCGACGTACGCCTCCGGCGAGAGCGTGAGGGTGCCGAGGTCGGGGTTCTTGGAGTCGCGGACGGCGATGTGGGGGGTGAGGTCGGCGACTTCGACGCAGTCACCTCCGGTGTTGCCGCTGTACGACGACTTACGCCACTCGGCTCCGCCGAGGGGGGCGCATTCGACGCACTCCCCGCCGCTGCTCCCGCTGTACGACGACTTACGCCACTGAGCGCGCGCCAGGTCCGGGCCGTTCCCCATAGCGTTCCTCCATCACGCGAGCGATCAGTGCCGCCGACTCTCTCGGAGAGAGGGCCTCGGCCTGCAAGCGAGCGTAACCGACCGAACGCTCCCTGATCACCTCCGGATTGGCCGTCATGTGACCCGAGTCGTAGCTCTCGCTGTAGTGGATGTCGGGGTCGTCGCCGAACCGAAGGAGGGTGAACGAGCCCATCATGGCCGCATGTTCACCCGCCGAGAAGGGCAGTACCTGGAGATGCGTCCACGGCTGACCGAAGAGGCTCAACAAGTGGGCAAGTTGGTCCCGCATGACCTCCCGACCACCGATATGCCGGTACAGCACCGCCTCGTCCAGCACCGTCCACAGCACCGGCGGTCGCTCGCGGGTCAGGATCCGCTGGCGTTCCATCCGGGCCGCCACCATCTCGTCGAGCTTGTCCGCCTGCTCGACGCCGAGTACGGCCCGCGCGTACGCCTCCGTCTGCAGCAGCCCGTACACCAACTGACACTGATAGGTGGAGATGTAGGCGGCCTTGGCCTCCATCTCCGCATACGCCTGAAACCAACTCGGCAGTTGGCTCCGTAACACCAACCCCACCAGCCGCGAAAACTCCCCGTCCGTCCCCAGCGCCGCATCCACCCGTTCCGCGAAATCCCTGGTCGGGACCTTCCTCGCGGTCTCGATCTGGCCGACCAGCGACCCCGTGCAGAAGATGGACGAGCCCAGCTCGGCCTGCTTCATCCCGGCCGCCTCCCTCTTGCGGCGCAGCTCGGAGCCGAAGTAGTCCAGCGGAGAGGCGCTGGGGTCGAGTTCACGGATGTTGGCCATGGCGGTGCACCCCCAAGCTGACGCCGTACGGCGTTGCGTCCGGTCTGTAGCCGAGAGTAACCACACCACCTCACTCTGGTGACGTGAATCACGTAACTGACCAGCCCGGAGACGAAGTCGGCGCCAGGTACGGCCTCAGCTTCATCCTCGGTGACCACTCGGCGCGGCATCTGCGCCGCATCCTCCGCGCCTACCTCAACTGCTGGGAGATGCCCGAACTCTGCGACCCGGCCGCCCTCGCGCTCACCGAGCTGGTCGCGAACGTCGTCCGGCACGTGCCCGACCGGCACGCCGCGCTGCTCCTGCTGCGGCGACCGGAAGGAGTACGTGTGGAGGTGAGCGACACCTCCGCGCGGCCGCCGTTGTCCACAGCTGTGGATGAACTGGCCGACGGCGGGCGGGGGTTGCTGATCGTCGAGGCCGTCACCGACCGATGGGGCTGGCAACCGCGCTCCGGCCAGGCGGGCAAGACCGTCTGGTTCGAGTGCGATGCCAAGCCCCGGCCATGACCGGATCAGGTCAGTCGCCGCACAGCTTCCGGTACGGCGCGTCCGGTACGTACGTGCGCCACTGAGCCTTGGTCAGGTCGGTGTCACCGACGCGGGCGCAGACCTCGGTGACAGCCCGGGCGGGGGCGATGGTGTACCGCTGCAGCGGGACATGGGCGCTCCCCGCGTACACCATGCTGCTGTCGGCGCTGAAGGCGATGGTGTCGATGCGCTCGCCGGGGGTGGTCAGCGGCCCGCCGAGCGGTTGCTGCGTCGCCGTGTCCCACAGCTGGAGCGTCCCCGCGTCGCCGCCGACGGCCAGGGTGCGGCCGTCGGGGCTGAGCGCGAGGGCGTTGACGGCTTCCGGGGTGTCTCCGATGGGGGTCGGGAACACGTTCCGCAGGATCCCCGTACGGTGCCGCAGCCTGCCGTCCCACAGGGCCACGCGGCCGGTCCCGTCGCCCGCCGCCAGTCGGGAGCCGTCGGAGGCGAAGGCGACGGCGCCGATCTGGTCGCCCTGGACCAGGTCCTGTCCCATGACGGTTCCGGAGGGCGGGCGGACGGTGCGGTTGTCGCCGACGAGAAGCCGTCCGTCGGGGCTGACGGCCAGGTGACTGCCGACCGGATCGCTCAGCACCGATGTCCTGCGGTGGTGCGCGGTGTCCCACACCTCCGTGCTCAGGTCGCCGATCGACGGGGTGCGGGTGGCGTACAGCGTGCGGGCGCCGGGACCCAGCGCGATCGTGACCACCGCCCCGGCCGACGACGGGCTCGCCAGGTCCAGTGCCGTGCGCTCGCGGCCTCGGGCCAGGTCCCAGACCGTGAAGCGCTGGGGGCCTGCGTTCCGGCCGGGGGCGGAGACGCCGTAGGCCAGGGCGGTGCCGTCGGGGCTGAACGCCATCAGGGGCAGCGTGTCCTTCGGCACCACCGGCAGCGTACGGTCGTACGAAACCGGGAACGGCGCGGGCGGCAGCGTACGGACCACATGCCCGTCGCGGGTGTCGAGCAGTTGGAAGCGGTACCCGGTGGCGGTGCGCTCGGCGGTGGCGAGGAACCGGGCGTCCGGGCCGATCCGCTCGTCGGCCAGGGGTTGGTCCCGCCACTCGGAGGTGACCGACTCCGTGACGTCGAGGGAGTGGACGGTACCGCCTTCGAGGTAGCGCAGGACGGGGCCCTCGGGGTCCCAGGCGAGTCCGCCGTAGAGAAACTGGTTGTTGAGGGGGTTGCGGAACACCGGGGCGTCGGGGGACGACAGCCGCCACACCCTGATCTCCGCACCGTCGGTGGTCGCCAGGAAGGCGCCGTCCTTGCTGAGGGACGCGTACTGCGCGCCAGGGTCGTTCAGGTTGGCGAACTGACGCCCCGAGCGGGCGTCCCAGACGCGGACCCCACTGTCCGAGACGGACATCATCCTGCCACCGCCGCCGAAGACCAGCTTGACGTGCTCGGCGTCGCAGAGGCCGCCCGCCTTCTGCCAGGCTCCGGGCAGGGTGCGGTGCCCGGCGACGTCCCACACCTCGGGCACCCCGCCCGAAGGACAGACGGCGACGAGCGATCCGTCAGAACTCGTGGCCGGGTCCGCGAACCCGGGCGCCCGGGTCTCGAACAGCAGCCTGCCGTCCGTGACGGAGCGCAGTTGCACCTGGTCGTCGTCCGTGCCGCTCACCAGGTAGTCACGGCCGTCGGCGGTGAAGTCCACGCCCGCGGACGCCGGCGCGGGGGCGCCGCCGGTCCAGCGTCCCTCCGCCGTGTTCCACAGCCGTACGCCGTCGTCCCCCTGGACCGCCAGCACCTTGCCGTCCGGGGTGGCCGAGTACACCTGGCCGGCCGACAGCCGTCCGGAGGCCGTCCGGCCGTGCGTGGCCACGTCCCAGGTCCGCCAGTTGCGGCCCTCGACGCTGAGCAGCGTGCGGCCGGAGTCGGCGAGGAAACGTCGCGGGGCGTCCCCCGGCGCCGGGTCGGTGAACGTGTCCAGTTCCGGCTGGGCGAGGGCGCCCAGAAGGGCCCGGCGGGTCTCGGGCAGTTCGGCGACGCGCCAGGCGGCGACGCCGAGCAGCTGCGCGGTGTGCGGGTCGGTGGTGCGCAGGGCGTCGGCGACCTCGGCGATACGGCGGGCCGCGTCGTCGGTGCGCTGCCGTTGGTTCTCCCGGCTCTGCTGCCATGCGGCGAGGCCCGCGACGAGCGCCACCGCCAGGACGGCGGAGAGCGTGGCCGCCAGCGTCCGAGCCCGGCGTGTGGACCGGGCGGCGGCCCGGCGTTCCGCCTCGCGGACCCCGAACGCGGCGACGAGGAACGCCCGTTCTGCCGCGGTCAGGGCGGAGTCCCGCTCGTGGTCCGGGAACATTTCCTCCGCGCGGGCCAGTCGGGTGCCCCGGTACAGGGCGCCGGGGTCGCGGTCGTGCTCCCGCCAGACGCGGGCGTCCTCGGTCAGACTCCGGTGGAGGCGCAGCCGTTCGCGGTCCTCCTCGACCCAGTCGTGCAGCCGCGGCCAGCAGGTGATCAGCGCCTCGTGGGCAAGCTGGACACCGTCCTCGTCCACGGTCAGCAGGCGGGCGCGGGCCAGCCGTTCCGCCACCTCCGCCACGTCCGGGTCCGCCCACTCCTCCAGTTCGGCCCGGGTGAGCGGGCGCCGGGTGTCGGGGGTGCCCCGCCCCGGCTCGACCATCCGCAGCAGCAGCCGCCGGGCGGCGCTCGCCTGTTCCGCGCTGAGCTGCCCGTACACCTCCTCCGCGCTCGCCGCGATCGCGCCGCGCACCCCGCCGGCCGCCTCGTACGCGGCCACGGTCAGTGTCCGTCCGCGGCGCCGCCGCCAGGTCTCCAGCAGGACGTGCGAGAGCATCGGCAGCCCGCCGGGCTCGTCGAGGACCTCCTCCACGATCCGGGCGGTCAGCTCCCGCTCCACCAGGAGCCCCACCGCCTGCGCGGGTTTGACGACCGCCTCCCGCAGCTCGTCCGCCGTCATCGGTCCGACCAGCAGTCCGGCGCCGCGCAACGCGTCCGCCAGCGCCCGGTGTTCGGCGCACCGGGGGTAGAAGTCCGCCCGTACGGCGATCAGCACCCGCAGCCGGGTGTCCGGATCACGGGCGGCGAGCAGCAGGTCGACGAACCGGGCCCGCTCCGCGCGGTCCCGGCACAGGGTGAAGACCTCCTCGAATTGGTCCACCACGACCCAGCTCTCGGGCTCGCCCTCCGCCGGGGTCAGCAGGTGCCCGTACGTGGTGGCGGGCCGGGCCCCGGGGGTGAGCAGCCGCAGCACCGCCGGACACCTCAGCCGGGCGATCTCCTCCCTGAGCCGGGGTATCAGCCCGGCCCGCAGCAGCGAGGACTTGCCGCTGCCGGAGGCGCCGAACAGCACCGCGAAACGGTGGTCGCACACAAGCTGGTTCAGCTCGTCCACCATCCGGTCCCGGCCGAAGAACAGCGCGTGGTCGTCCGGCTCGAAGCGCGCGAGTCCCCGGTACGGCGGCGTCGCGTCCTCGTTCTCCCGTGCCGACCCCGAGGCCTCCGCATCCGCCGCCTTCCAGCGCGGCTCCCACTCCCCGGGGTCGCCCCCGCACGCCCGTACGTACCCCTGGACGACGGCCAGCGAGGGCAGCCGTTCCCCGGCGGCGGCCTGCGAGAGGGCCGTCGCGGAGAACCCGGCCGTCTCGGCCATCCTCCGGTACGACGGGCTGCCGGCGGCCCGGCGCACCTCACGGAGTTCGTGCGCGAGGCGCTGGACCGGACCGGCCGCCGGATCCAGCGGTCTTTCGGGACGCCCCATGTGCGCATACCTCCGTACAACTGGCGAAAACCACGTCGGCGTTGGTGACCATACGTTCCGAAAGCTTTCCCGGAGGCACGCACCAAATGACCGACAGGTAAATGAAAAGTGTCGGAAGATCCGCTACCGGGCAATCCGTCACCGCCCACGGGATTGTTTTCCCTGACGAAAGGGGCGTGCCGAACAACTCACCCCCGCAGGAAACCGCCGGTGACATCCACGGAAACGCCCCGCCTGACTTGTCCGGCGGGGCGGTGCGGATTTGATTGCTTTGACGAAAGGGCGGGCTGATCAACTTCCCGCTTGAGAAGCAGCCGTATGTCCCAGATGGTCGAGAAGAGAAAGACATCCCGCCTCGGCAAGGCCGCGCTCGTCATGGGCAGCGTCACCGCCCTGACCGTCGGCGTCGCGGGCAGCGCCTCCGCCGGACCCAACCTGACGAACCTGCCCGAGAGCGCCACCTCGTTCCAGAAGTCGTTCCAGCCGTACTTCGACTACGACAACGACGGCTGCTTCCCCGCCGCCGCCATCGACATGTGGGGCAACCTCAACGGCGGCCTCAGGCCGACCGGTTCGCTCGGCGGCGGGTGCCGGACCGACCACCTCGGCAATGCCAACACTTACTCCCGGGCGAAGTGCAACAACGGCTGGTGCGGGATCATCTACACCCTGTACTTCGAGAAGGACGAGGCCTCGCCCGGCATCGGGCACCGCCACGACTGGGAGTGCGCGGTGGTCTGGGTGAAGCAGGGGGCGAGCAAGCCCTCGTACCTGTCCGCCTCCCGTCACGGCGGCTTCAGCACCCGCCCGGTCAACGAGGTGCCGATGGACTCGACCGGCGCCCACGTCGAGATCGTCTACCACAAGGACGGCGCGAGCACCCACGCCTTCCGCTTCGCCAAGTGGGGCGAGACGCCCGAGGCCTGGGGCAACGGCGGCTGGGACCACCCGGCCCTGGTCAGCTGGGACCACTACCCGGCGAGCAAGGACCCCTCCAAGAACCTCCAGACCATCATGAACAACTCCAGCTGGGGCAACGCCAACTTCCCCCTCCAGGACGCCAAGTTCGACGACCACCTCAACAAGGCCAAGCCGTCGGGCATCCCGTTCAACCCCTACGCCTGACGAACGGGGCACCACAAGCGGCGGGGGGGGGGGGGGGCCCCCCCCCCCCCCCCCCCCCCCCCCCCCCCGGGGGGGGGGGGGGGGGGGGGGGGGGGGGCCGCGC
>NZ_JBEOZU010000038.1:44367-87006 GCF_040298185.1 Streptomyces sp. NPDC001634
CACCACCACAACACCCCCAAGCCGTCGGCCACCCCTTACACCCCATCCCCCTCCCCAAGGGGCCACCCCACCCGGGGGCCCCCCGGGCACCCCCCCCCCCCCCCCCGGGCGGCCGCTCCCGTTCGGGGCCGGCGGCGGGCCCTGGACGACTCCGTTCCGGTCACCGGCCCCGCCGCATACCCTGACCCCGTGACCTCCCCCGCCGCCCGCACCGCGTTGCACCTCACCGCCGACCTGCCCGTGGCGGACCTGGAGGACTTCTACCGGGATCTGCACCGCCACCCCGAGCTGTCCCTGCACGAGCACCGGACCGCCGCAAGGCTCGCCGAGCGGCTGCGTACGGCCGGGTACGAGACGGTGGAGGGCGTCGGCGGCACCGGGGTCGTCGGTGTGCTGCGCAACGGCGACGGGCCCACCGTCCTGCTGCGCGCCGACATGGACGCACTGCCGGTCACCGAGGAGACGGGACTGCCGTACGCCTCCGAGGTGCCCGGCGTGATGCACGCCTGCGGGCACGATCTGCATGTCACCTGGCTCGCGGGCGCGGCCGGGGCGCTGGCCGCCGGGCGCGACGCATGGTCGGGCACACTGCTGGTGGTGGGCCAGCCCGCCGAGGAGACCGGCCAGGGCGCGCGGGCGATGGTCACGGACGGACTGTACGAACGCTTCCCGCGCCCCGACGTCCTGCTCGCCCAGCACGCGGCACCGGGCCCGGCCGGGCTCTACGCACACCGCCCGGGCCTGATCCTGTCGGCCTCGACGGACGTGGACATCGTGGTGCACGGCCGGGGCGGCCACGGCTCACGCCCGGAGTCGACCGTGGACCCGGTGGTGACGGCCGCGTACCTCGTCACCCGGCTGCAGACCGTCGTCAGCCGGGAGATCGCGGCGCGCGACTCCGCGGTGCTGACCGTGGGCCGGATCGAGGCGGGCACCCGGCACAACATCATTCCGCCCCAGGCACATATCGCCCTGAACCTGCGCACGCAGTCCGCCGAGGTGCGCGACCGGATGATCGCCGCGATCCGGCGCATCGCGGCGGGCGAGTGCCTGGCCGCGGGCTGCCCGCGCGAGCCCGAGGTGGCCGTCGGCGCCGACTTCCCGGTGACGGTCAACGACGTCGGCACGGACCGCGGTGTGGCCGCCGTGCACGGCGAGGTGTTCGGCCCTGCCACGGTCTTCGACCCGGGCCCGGCGATGGGCAGCGAGGACTTCCCGCACCTGGCGCCGGACGGGGTCCCGTACGCGTACTGGTTCGTGACGAGCACCCCGGCGGATGTGTGGGAGGCGGCACCGGGCGCCGACCTGATGGAGAGGTTCGCGGCGGTCCCGAGCAACCACAGCCCGCACTTCGCGCCCGACCTGTCCACGATCGCCCCGGGGGTGCGGACGCTGGTGTCGGGGGCGCTGGCCCATCTGTCCGCTCCTCGTACCTGAGCTCCGTCACCCGGGGACGTGCTGGGCCTGCCTCAGTTCCTCCAGGTGTTGCCGGACGTGCCGCAGTGCGCCTTCGCGGCGGCCCGGCACGCGTTCGCGCAAGCCGGCCAGTGCGGGGCCCAGTTCGCGGGCGCGGGCCGGGTCGCTCATGCGGCCCCACTGGTGGTGGGCGCGGTCGACGGCGGTCTCCACCGCCGGATGCCCGGGGGGCTGGCCGGCCGACAGACGGGCCGTGGCGACCGCCAGCCAGGTCTCGCAGCTGCGGTCCGCGTCGCCCGCGAACATCGCCAGATCGGCGCGGACCTCCATCCAGTGCAGCGCCGCCTCGGAACCGGGGCCGTGCTCGCGCAGTGCCGCCTGCTCCCACTGCGCGGCGAGCGCCGCGGCCTCCGAGTGCCGGCCGTTCTGCACGGCGTCCGTGAGCGCGGCGTGCGGGTCCGGCGGCGGCGGTGCGGGGGTGTACCCGGCGGGCGTCGGGGGTGCCTGCCAAGTCCGGTCGAGCGGAGGCTGGTTGGGCGTGAGGACCGTGTCCGGCTGCGCGCCCGTCTCCGCGTACGCCCGGGTCAGCGCCTCCTGGTGGAGGATCGCCGGCTCCGGGCGGTGGCCGCTGCGGAGGATCGTCGCCAGGGCCTTCATATACGTCGGGACGGCCAGGGCGCGGCGCGGTGGCGGCGGGGCGACGCGGCCGTAGAGGGGGACCGTGGGGCCGCACT
Source organism: Streptomyces sp. NPDC001634 (assembly GCF_040298185.1). Lineage (NCBI taxonomy): Bacteria > Bacillati > Actinomycetota > Actinomycetes > Kitasatosporales > Streptomycetaceae > Streptomyces > Streptomyces sp. NPDC001634. The sequence goes on from NZ_JBEOZU010000038.1 coordinate 46,518, forward strand.
CCAGGGGCCTCGTGTGCAGGTGCTGCCAGGTCTCCTGGTCCGTGTGCAGATCCGCGAACACCGTCGTCGTACCGGGCGGGCGCAGCCGCAGTTCCTCGCGGATCCAGTGCCAGGGGAAGCCGGTGTAGCGGACCGTGGCCGGGGTGGTGCGGGCCAGCGCCAGGTGCGGCAGGTGCTGGCGGCGGTCCAGCTGGAGCTGACCGGCGAGGAACACCGTCAGCGGGCCCGGGGCGGCCGCGGCGGCCCGCAGCCGGGTGAGAACGGCCTGCGGCTCCAGCGGGTCGGCGAGTTCGACCACGTTCGCCGTGTCCGTGCCCGACAGCACCGGCGGGGCGACGGCCGCGAGCACCGGGAGCACGGAGGCCGCGTCCACCAGGCACCCCTTGCCCGCCGGCGAGGCCGCGAGCAGCAGCACGGTTCCGGGCATCGTTCCCTCCCCGATCGATCACGTACGTCAGCACGGTAACCGCTGCGCCTGCAAAGGTGCGATGAGGACGAGCAAACGCCCGCGTACGGAAGGGGATTTGCGGCGGAAGGCGCTGAAAGGTTGCGGCTGCTGGGCTGCCTCCAGTGCCGTACGCCGTCTGCGGGCCACACGTGGCTGGTCGCGCAGTTCCCCGCGCCTCCTGAAGGGGCGCGTTGCGCGCCGGACGGTGCCGTCACCGTCCGGCGGTCGTACGCCGTCGCCGTACCGCGAAGATCGTCGTGTCGTCGTGGAGGTGGCCGCCGCAGTGGCGCAGTGTGCTGTCGCGGACGAGACGCACCAGGCGGCCCGGCTCGACGGCGCGCGGGTCCTCGGCGACCGCGTCGGCCACCCCGTCCCGCAGCGGGAAGAACTCCCCGGTGGCGTCCCGCGCCTCGCACACCCCGTCCGTGACCAGCAGCAGTGTCTCGCCCGGCGCCAGCGGTACACGCAGCGTGCGCGGCGGTTGCCCGCCCAGTCCCCCGAGGCCCAGCGGGAGGCCCTCGCCGGGCGGCAGGGGCCGTACGCCGTCGGGGGCCACCACCAGCGGCGGCTCGTGCCCGAAGTTGATGACCTCCACATACGCGGGCTCGGCGGGCGGGAAGCCGACCAGTACGGCGGTGGCGAACCGGTCGCCCTCGTCGCGGCCGATCTCCGCGCAGTAGGCGACATGCCGCACCATCCGGGTCTCCAGCCGCTCGGCGACCACGCCGAGGAGGGGCTCGTGATACGCCGCCTCACGGAACGTGCCGAGCAGCGCCGACGCGGCGGCGACCGCGCCGAGGCCCTTGCCCTGGACGTCGCCGATCAGCACACGGGTGCCCTGCGGTCCGGGCTGGATGTCGTAGAAGTCTCCGCCGACGCGGGCGACGCTGTCGGCGGCGAGGTAGACCGCCGCATGGTCGAGGCCTCCCCAGCCGGCCGGCAGCGGGCGCAGCACCGCGCGGCGGGTGGTGTCGACGACGTCCTGCATGTGCAGCATGCGCCGCTCTTCGCGCACCCGGACCGCGCAGGCCAGCACGGCCAGCATGGCGCCCACGACCACGAGGATGAAGTCGGGCAGGCCGGTGCGGAACTGGTGCGGCCAGGCGTGGTCCTCGATCTCGTAGGTGAGGACGGCCAGGACGGCGATGCCGATCGTGCCCCAGAGCCCGCAGATCGCGGCGGCGACACCGGGGACCAGCACCACCCAGGAGATGGTGCGGAACTCTCCGCCGGTGTTCCAGTCGACCACGGCGATGGCGACGAGCAGCGCGAGCGGCGGCACCCAGGCGACGCTGCGCCCGCCCACGCGCAGCATCTGCTGCCGCCGGTGCAGGGCTTCGGCGCCCGAGGGACGGGGGAGCCCGGCGGTCCTGTCACGGACGGGGCCGGCGGATGCGACGGAGCGAACGGATCGCACGGCCCCCTCGCGAGGTGGTCCGTCCAGCACGGACTCGTCGGGGACGGAGACCGCGGGCAGGGCGCCGTCGCGGGCGGAGGCGGCGGAGGACGGCGACGACCCGTCGACGGCCGGGGACTCGGGGAGCGAGGCGCCGAGGGCAGGGGGCCCGTGCTTCTCCCCCCGGCCCTCCTGAGGCCGGTCGTGGGGTGGTCGCCTGGCGGGCACCGGCGTGACGTCCGATCGCTCAGTAGGCGACCGACATGCGGGCGCGCGGATGGGCGCCCTGCTCGAGTTCGTCGACGAAGGCGACCGCATAGTCCTCGGCGCTGATCCGGCTGTTGCCGTCCGCGTCGGTGAGCAGTCGGTCGTCGTCCACCCGGAAACGGCCCGTGCGCTCGCCGGGGGCGATCTCGGCGGCGGGGGAGACGTACGTCCAGTCCAGGTCGTCGATCGTGCGGTAGTACTCCAGGACGTCTCGGTGGGACAGCGCCTCGGCCAGATATGCCTCGGGGAAGCCGGGCTGGTCGCACAGCGCCTGCCCGGGCGCGATCTCCAGGCTGCCCGCGCCGCCGACCACCACGAGCCGCGGTACTCCGGCGTCGCGCGTGCCCTGCACGAGCGAGCGGTTGAGGGCGAGGAACGGCTCCTTCGGGTCCGAACCGTCCCGTGGCGGTGCGCACGCGCTCGCCACCGCGTCCGCCCCCGCCGCCAGCGTCGCGACCTTCGCCGGGTCCGTGGCGTCCGCCGCCGTGGCCGTCGCCCCGGGCACGGGCGACCGGCCGGAACGGCTCACGGTCGTGACCCGGTGTCCGCGCTGCGCCGCCTCCGCGGCGATCCGGCTGCCCACCATTCCCGTCGCCCCGAACAGCACGATCCTCATGAGGCCCAGCGAAACACGGCCCTGTGGACTTTGCATCCCGACTTGCCAGCCGCCCCGGCCAGGTGTGCTCTGGAGTGCAGGGGCGAGGAGAGAGAGGAGTGCTCCCATGGCTCACGCGGCACCCAGGTCAGGGAGATCACGCACACCCGCCACGAGATCCGGCACGGCGGTGACGATCCACCGTCCGCCCGATGTCTTCGACGCGCGCACCCACGCCGTCGCAAGGGTGGCGGTGCCCGTCGCCATCGGGCTCCTCTACGGCTTCTGGGCCGCGGCCATCAGGCGCGACGCGGGCCCCATCACCGGCTGGAACGTCCTGTTCGGCTTTGTGTGCGCGATCGTGTTCGCGGTGCTGTGCGCGGGCCTGCTCGTCGAGGCGCCCCGGCTTCGGCGCGAGCTGCACGCGACGCTGTGGGCCGCGTTCGCGGGCATCGCGTTCGGCTTCCTCTACAGCCAGACCGGGGACACCGTGCTGCGCTCGATCGGCATCGCCCTCGCGGTCGCCGTAGGAGTTTTCGCGTTCAACTTCTACCGGTACTACACGCACGAGGACGCCGCGGGGCACCGGATCAGCTGATCCACCGGCCCCTGGCAGTTCGGCCCGGCCTGTCCTCCAGGCCGGGCCGAACCAGCTTCCGGCGCACGAGACCCCGGCGTTACGGCCCACGCCGCAGCCGGGGCCTCATGCGTCTCCCTCACTCACCCCGTCACCCGGGATCCGCTCCCGGGAGCCGGTCGAGGAGCCTCAGTAGCCCCAGGGAGAACCCACGATGACGACGAATCCGGAGCCATACGGATTCCACGAGTTCCAGCCGTCGTAAAAACCGCCGCCGTAGAAACCGTTGCCGTTCCAGCCGCAGTCGTTCCAGCCGGTGTCCCACCAGTAGCCGTTCCCCCATCCGGAACACGGACCGTAACCGCCGTGGGAGACGGTGGCCGATACCTGATGGGCGGCAACGGCGCCCGAGAGGGCGCTGTGCGTCGGAACGGTCGCCGCCGTAGCGGTTCCGGCGGCGACGGCGGTGATGACTCCGCCGGTGAAGAGCGCTGCGGCGATGCGCCGCAGGACCGGGGTGGTGCGCATTTTCCGCCTCCTTCTCCCCATCACCAGGTAACACCCGTTCGGGTGAACCCTCCACCGGAGACCCATCGGAGGGCGCCACCATGGGCCGGTCCCCACATCCGTCACCGTCCACCCTCCCGCTTTTCATATCCACCCATTTGCAGGCAAACAGCTCGCCGATCACACGCGGTCGGGGTTGGCTGGTGCCGTGTCCCGACGGATCAGGAGCGCCCTCTCCGCGGTGCTGGTAGGCCTCTCGTGCCTGCTCACGCCGCTCGGCGTGCTGGCCGTGTGGGCGAAGTACGGCATCGAGGACGGCGCCCGCTACGCCGCCACCACCGCCCCGCTCGCCTCCGATGCGCAGGTCCGGGACGCCATCGCCGCGGCCGTCACCGACGGCATCATGCGCGAGGTGCACGTCGGCCCGCCCATGGAGGGGTCCGTGCACGCCTTCGTCCACGACGCGGTCCGCTCGTTCACCACCACCGAGGCCTTCCGCACCGCCTGGGACACCGCCAACCTCACCGCCCACGACGCCGTGATGCGCGCCCTGCAGGACGACGGCGACAGCCCGGTCACCATCGACCTCGCCCCCGCCACCGAGCGTATGAAGCGCCAACTCGCCGACGAGCACGTACCGTTCGCGGGCCGCATCCCGGTCGCGCACACGGAGATCACCCTGCTGCAGTCGGAGGACCTGACGAAACTCCGGAAGGGATTCCACGTGCTCGAAGTCGCCGGTTTCTGGCTTCCCGTCGCCGCGGCCGGCTTCGCCCTGGCCGGCATCCTCGTGGCGGTGTGCCGCCGCCGGGCCGTACTGGCGACCGGGCTCGGCACGGCGCTGGGCGCGGCGCTGCTCGGCGTCGCGATCGCGGTGGGCCGCCGTTTGACGCTTCAGGACCTTCCGGCGGGGGTCTCGCACCCGGCCGCGGGCGCGATCTACGACGCTCTCACCGAGACGCTGCGCACGGTCTCCTGGCTGTTGCTGGCGCTCGGCCTCACGGTCGCCCTGGCCGCCTGGCTCACGGGCGTGTACGTGCGACGCCGGCGAGCGTCCGAAGCGCCCGTGCCAGCTCCGGTGGAGCCGCCGTCGCGAGTCCAAGCCTGACGCAGTCCGAGGCGGCTCCTTCCACCCCGCGCCCACCGGCCACGAAGGCCGGTCCCGGTGTGATGGCGATCCCCCGCTCGGCCGCGGCCGCCGCGAACACGTCCGCGCGCCAGGGCCGCGGCAGCCGCCACCACGCGAAGTACGCCCGTGGATCGGCGCGTACGGCGAAACCGTCCAGGTGCTGCGCGACCAGCCGCTGCCGTGCTTCGGCGTCCGCCCGTTTCGCCGCCACCAGCCGTGTGACGGTCCCGTCCCCGATCCAGCGCACCGCCGCCTCCAGCGCGAACCGGCCCGCCGTCCACCCGCCCGACCGCAGCGCCGCGGCCGTCTCCTCGTCCCGGCCCCCGGGCACCACGAGGAACCCGACGGTGAGCCCGGGCGCGACCCGCTTGGACAACCCGTCGACGACGTAGGTGCGTTCGGGCGCGTAGGCCGCCAGGGGTCTGGCGCTCTCTTCCGCGCACAGGAACGACCAGATGCGGTCCTCGACGACGGGTATCCGCACGTCCCGTACGGCATCGGCGAGTTGCCGTCTGCGGTCCTCGCTCGTCGTCACCGACGTCGGATTGTGCAGCGTCGGCTGTACGTACACCGCGGACAGCGGCGCCGAGCGGTGCGCGGCGGCGAGTGCGTCCGGCCGCAGGCCCTGCTCGTCCGTGGCCAGCGGGACCAGGACGATGCCCAGGCGCGCCGCGATCTCCTTGACCAGCGGATACGTCAGCCACTCGACCCCGACGCGGCCGCCGGGCCGGACGAGGGCGGCGAGGACGCCCGCGATGGCCTGCCGTGCGTTGCCCGCGAACAGCAGCCGGTCCGGTGCCGGGCGCCAGCCGCCGGTGGCGAGGAGAGCGGCGGCGGCCTCGCGCGCGGCCGGTGTCCCCGCGGCGGGCGCCGTACGGGTCGCCCCGTCGAGCACGTCGGGGCGCAGCAGCGGTGCGAGCCCGGCGGCCAGCAGCTCCGACTGGCCCGGCACGGAGGGGTAGTTGAGCTCCAGATTGACGGGTGCCGTCGTCGCCTGTTCGGCGAGCGGGCGCCCCGACGGCACCGGTGCGGCCCGTACGAAGGTGCCGCGCCCGACCTCGCCGACCACCAGGCCGCGCCGCACGAGTTCGCCGTACACCCGTCCCGCCGTCGACGCCGCGATACCACGCCGCCGCGCGAACACCCGCTGCGGCGGCAGCCGTTCACCGGGTCCCAGCCGGCCGGCGGCGATGTCCGCGGCGATCCGGTCGGCGAACCGCCGGTAGTCGTCCCCCATTCCGTCCCCCTTGGATTGCACCGAGAGCAAAGATTTTATTGCACCGATGAGTTGAGCACTCTATCGTCATGATCATGGCATCCTTCCTCGCATACGAGGACAAAGGCACCCGTACGGACCGGCTGCCGCTCGTCCTCGTCCACGGCCACCCCTTCGACCGCACGATGTGGGCACCGCAGCTCACGGAGTTCGCCCGCACGCGCCGTGTGATCGCGCCGGACCTGCGCGGCTACGGCGCCTCCCCGGTCGTCCGGGGCGTCACCCCGCTGTCGGTGTTCGCCGACGACATCGCGACGCTCCTCGACGACCTGGGCGTGGACCGCTTCGTCCTCGCCGGGCTCTCCATGGGCGGCCAGATCGTCATGGAGTGCTGTGCCCGGTTCCCGGAGCGGATCGCCGGTCTCGTCCTCGCGGACACCTTCCCGGCGGCGGAGACCGAGGAGGGCAGGCAGGGCCGGTACGCCATGGCGGACCGGCTGCTCGGCGAGGGCATGCGCGGATACGCCGACGAGGTGCTGTACCGGATGGTGGCGCCGTACGCGGACGCGGAGGTGGCGGCGCACGTCCACCGCATGATGACGGCGACCTCCCCCGAGGGCGCCGCGGCGGCCCTGCGCGGCCGGGCGGAACGGCCCGACTACCGCGACCTGCTCACTCGCGTCACGGTCCCTGCCCTGGTGGTGGTCGGCGAGGACGACACCTTCACGCCGGTCGCGGACGCGGAGGCCATGCACGCGGCACTCCCCGACGCCACGCTCCACGTGGTCACGGGCGCTGCGCACCTGCCGAACCTGGAGCGCCCGGAGGAGTTCAACAAGGCGCTGGCCCGGTTCCTGGAGCGCCTGGACGCCTGACGTCGCGGAAACCGGGGCCACCCGTTCGGCCCATGTCACCGTGCGCCGACCCTCCCCTCGGGCGAACCTGCGGATGAACGACCCGTCCCGAGGAGGCGACCCCCATGGTCCAGCAGACCGCACGCACCCCCCACACCAAGCGCACGGCCTGGTCGACCGGCGGCACGGCATTCGCCGGGGTCCTGATGTTGGTCGGGGGAATCGTGGGCGTGCTGAACGGCATCGCAGGCATCGCCACGAACAACGTCTACTACCACGTCGGGACCTACGTGTACGAGTTCAGCCTCACCACCTGGGGCTGGATCCACCTGGTCGTCGGCGCCCTGGTCGCCCTGACGGGCTGGGGAGTGCTCCAGGGCATGGAGTGGGCACGCGGGGTGGGCGTGGGCCTGGCGGCCCTGTACATGATCCTGTACTTCATGTTCCTCCCCTACGCCCCCATCTGGTCGGTCATCGCCATCGCGATCGGAGGCTTCGTGATCTGGTCCCTGGTGACGGCAGGCCGCCCCGAGGCGACGCGGTAGCCCTGCCTCAGGACCGCCGGCCGACGTCCCCCGTGCGATACCGGCAACCTTCTCCCCTCCAACCCCGTCTTTGAGGGAGGATTCGGGCACCCGGTGCTCCCAGGGGAAGGCGGCCGGTACGTGGAGACTGCGACCGCGGAGTGGACCGGGCCGGCCGAGACCCGGCGCCGGTCCCGGGGGCGGACGGCGGGGGCCTGGCTGGCCGGGCTGATGCTCGCCGCGGTGAGCGTCGCCGCCGGCTGCCGGGCCGCCGACACCGACGCGGTCACGCCCGTGCCACAGCTGCTCGCCTTCCTGCCCTGGCTGCTCGCCCCCGCCGCTTTCGCCCTCCTGCTCGCCGTGCTCACCCGCTGGCGCACCGGCATGGTCTGGGGCGTCCTCGCGCTCGGTGCGCTCGCCTGGTACACCGAGCCGTACGGAAAGACGGACGAGCCCACCGGCACCCCGCTCGCCGAGTTCCGCGTGCTGACCTCCAATGTCGAGTTCGGCCGCGGCACCACCTCCCTCGTGCCCACGATCCGCCGCGAGCGCCCCGACATCGTGTTCGTCGAGGAGTGCGAGTACCACTGCTCCGCCACCCTGGAGAGCGCCTTCGGCGGGCCGCACGGCACCTACCCCTACCGGGGGGCCGTCGACGGCGCCGGCTCGGACGGATCGGTCATCCTCAGCCGGTTCCCGCTGAAGGCCGCCCCGGGAGTGCGCGGCACCATGGGCATGCCCGGCGCCGTCGCCGACGTCCACGGCCATGCCGTACGCCTCCAGCTCGCCCACCCCATGCCCCCGCTCCCCGGCCAGCTCTCCCTGTGGCGCCATGAGCTCGGAGAGCTGCGCGCCTACGCGGCGGCCGGCGGTGACGCCCCCACGGTCCTCGCCGGCGACTTCAACGCCTCCCAGGACCACGCCGCCTTCCGCCGCATCCTCGACACCGGCCTGCGCGACAGCGCCGGCCTCGCCGACGACGCCCGTACTCCCTCCTGGCCCGCCGACACCGCCCCGCCGTTCGGCACCCAGATCGACCACGTCCTCGTCTCCCGGGACTTCTCGGCCAACTCCGCGCACTTCCTCGGCATCGCCGACACCGACCACCGCGCCCTCATCGTCGACATCACCCTCCACCAGCGCAAATAGACCAAAAGTCCACCCGGACGCATTGGCGATAATGAGGGCATGTCCCGCGAGTTCCCCATCGGCCTCACCCCTCCCGACTGGCTGGTCCGGAACCTTCAACCGCAGCAGGCACCCGTCAACCGGCCCGCCGTCGCCCGCGCAGCAATCGCCATGTCGCTGCCGCTCGCGATCGGACTGGCCCACGGAGCACCGGCCTACGGCGCACTCGCCTCCATGGGCGCCCTGTCCGGCGTCATCGGCGACACCGCGGACGCGTACCGCATGCGGATCCTCAACATCGCGATGCCGCAGCTCTTCGGCGCCGCCGGCCTCACCGTCGGCTCGCTGGTGTACGGGCAGGGCTGGGTCACCGTGGCCGCCGTCACCGGGGTCGCCCTGGTCTCCGGGATGATCTCCTCGATCGGCGCGGTCGCCTCCGTCTCCGGACTGCTGCTGCTCCTCAACTCCGTGATCGGCGCGGGACTTCCCCTGCCCGGCGCCTGGTGGCTCGCCCCGCTGCTGATGTCCGGCGGCGGACCGCTCGTCCTCGCCCTCGCCCTGCTCTCCTGGCCGTTGCGCTCGGGCGTACCGGAGCGATCGGCGGTCGCGGGCACCTACCGCGCGGTCGCCGACCTGCTCGCAGCCGGGGGAACGGACCGGTACGACGCCGTCCGGTACGCCGTCACCCAGTCCCTCAACGAGTCGTACGACCTCGTTCTGTCCCGGCGCGCCCGTCACCACGGCCGCAGCCCCGAACTGGTCCGCCTGCTCGCCCAGTTGAACGCGATCACCCCGGTGGCGGAGGCCGCCCCGGCCGCCCACCAGTACGGCAGGGAGCTGCCGCACGAGGTCCCGGCCGCCGTACGCCGCCTCGCCGACGCCGTCGAGACGGGCCACCGGGGTCCCATAACCCTCGATCTCCCCGCTCCCGAAGGAGCGACGGGACGCGCCGTCGACCACGCGCTGCGCCATGCCGCCGAGGTCGTCACGGCCCAGAACCTCGACCCGCGCACCATGGTCGACCGCCTCGGCCGGCCCGCCTCTCTCCGCGTCCGCGCCTACCGTGCGGCCCGCAACGTCGTCCTCTCCGGCGCCTCCTGGCGCTACGGACTGCGCCTCGCCCTGTGCATCGGCATCGCCCAGGCCCTGGTGTCGCTGGTCCCGGTCCCGCGCTCGTACTGGGTCGCCCTCACCATCACCTTCGTGCTCAAGCCGGACTTCGGTTCGGTCTTCTCCCGGGCGCTGCTGCGCGCGCTGGGCACGGTGGCGGGTCTGCTGGTGGCGGCCGTGGTGCTCGCCGCCGTGCCGCTCGGCTGGTGGGACGTGGCGGCGATGCTGGTCCTCGCCCCGCTCATCCCCGCGCTCACCCCCCGCGGATACGGCTACCAGACGGCCGCGATCACACCGGTGATCCTTCTTCTGTCGGACATCCTGAACCACCAGGGCACGGCGCTGCTGATCCCCCGCCTGGTCGACTCGCTCATGGGCTGCGCCATCGCGCTCGTCGCCGGGTATCTGCTGTGGCCGGAGAGCTGGCACACGCGCGTCGGCGACCGGCTGGCGGACGCCGTGACCGACACGGCGGCCTACGTGGAGGCCGCGTTCGGCGACACCACCGACCACGCGGCCCGCGCCCGTATGCGGCGCCGTCTGTACCGCGATCTGTCCGCCATCCGCACGGAGTTCCAGCGGGCACTGACCGAACCGCCGCCGACGGGACGCCGGGCCGCCGCATGGTGGCCCCTGGTCGTCGCGGTCGAACGGATCGTGGACGCGACGACGGCCGCGCGGGTGCGGGTGAGACAGGGGGCGCCGCCGCCGTCCCCCGCCGAAATCGCACAGGTCACCCTGCAACTGCGCGAGCTGTCGGAGGGCCTGCGGGAGACGGACGTCCTGGTCGCGGTCCGCACGGACCTCGCCGGCCCGGCGGACAGCGTCCTGGAGCCACTGCGCCAGGAGGTGGCGGCGGCGAGGGCGATCGCGTCGCCGCACTGAGACGACGGCGGGGCGGACCGTCTTCCCGGGCCCGTCGGGCCAGGTACCAAGGCGTCGCGCTTGCGCACTTTACTCTCCCCATACGATCCCTTGATGTGGACGTGACGTCAGGGGGGCGGGTGTGCCCGAGCAGGGCGGACGGGTGAATGGTTGATGAACCAGGGGGATCCGTACGGGCGTTCAGCCACGGATCGATGAACGCTGACCACAGGATCGGCAAGAGGCGGCCGGGCGCCGGTAACGGCGAGATCGCGGTATTGACATCGACAGCTTCCGATGATTGGACCCTGCCCAAGATCGCCGCCTCTGACCGCTAACCTTACGTGTCCGTCCTGGCCAGGGATTGGCGGGCATCAACTCACGCGAAGGGTTGCGCACATGGGCATTCTCACTCTCCTGCGGAACGCGTTCGGCCGCTCACGCAAGGGTCGCACCGCCGAGGAGGAGCCCTCGCGGGAGACGCCGACGCCGACCGAGCCGGAGCCGACGGTCGCGGAGACCGCCGAGCCGGCCGCGTCGGCCAAGATCCCGGCGCAGTCCCCGGACCGGGACGACGAGCACGATCTGGTGTCGGCGGCGTTCGACAACGTGACGGTACCGAGGCAGGCGACGCCGGAGGAGCCGGAACCGACGGTCGCGGAGGAACCGCAGCCGGAACCGACGGTCGCGGAGGAACCGCAGCCGGAACCGACGGTCGCGGAGGCGGCCGAGCCGGCTTCCGCACCGGAGCCGGTGACTGAGGCTGCCGCTGAGCCGGAGGCTGAGGCTGCCGAGCCGGAGCCGGTGGCCGAGGTGACGCCCGAAGCGGAGCCGGAGCCGGTGGCGGAGGTCGCCCCCGAAGCGGAGCCGGAGCCGGAGGCCGCCGCCGAGCCGGAGCCGGTGGCCGAGGTGACTCCTGAAGCGGAGCCGGAGCCGACTCCCGAGGCGGAGCCGGTGGCCGAGGTGACGCCCGAACCCGAACCCGAGCCGGAGCCGGAGGCTGAGGCCGCCCCGGAGCCCGAGCCGGTGGCGGAGGAGGAGAAGGCGGAGCCTGCGGCCGAGGTTGAGGCGGAGCCGGAACCGGAGACCGAGACTCAGTCCGAGGTCGCCCCCGAACCCGAGCCGGAGGCGGAGGCCGCCCCGGAGCCCGAGCCGGAGCCGGAACCGGTCGCTGCCGAGGGGCCCGCGACCGCCGAGGCAGACGTTCCGGCAGCCGCCGACGGCGAGGAGGCCCCACAGGAGGCACCCGCACCCGACGACGAAAGCCGCACGGGTGGTGCGGGTGGGAACGACCCCGCCGAAGGCGAAGCCGAGGCGACCGAACCGGCTGCCGAACCCGTAGCCGCCGAAGGCGAAGCCGAGGCGACCGAACCGGCTGCCGAACCCTCGGCCGAGGCGACCGACCCGGCCGCCGAACCCGCCCTCACCCTCGCCCGTCTGAAGTCCCGCGCCCCCGGACTGACCACCGCCTACAAGGCCGCGGCCACCGTCCTCAAGCAGCACGACCTCACCGGCACCCGGGCCAAGGTCTACCTCGTCCTCGACCGCTCCGCCTCCATGCGCCCGTACTACAAGGACGGCTCCGCCCAGGCCCTCGGCGAGCAGGCACTCGCCCTCGCCGCCCACCTCGACCCCGAGGCCACGGTCCACGTCGTCTTCTTCTCCACGGAACTGGACGGCACCGGCGAGCTCACCCTCGCCGAGCACGAGAACAAGATCGACGACCTCCACGCGTCCCTCGGCCGCATGGGCCGTACGAGCTACCACGCGGCGGTGGAAGCCGTGATCTCGCACCACGAGAAGTCCCAGGACCCCACCCTCCCCGCCCTGGTGATCTTCCAGACGGACGGCGCGCCGGACGCGAAGACCCCCGCCACCCAGTCCCTCACGGACGCCGCACAGAGCCACCCCGCCCTCTTCTTCTCCTTCATCGCCTTCGGTGACCCGGAGAACAAGGCCTTCGACTACCTCCGCAAGCTCAAGACGGACAACACCTCGGTCTTCCTGGCCGGCGAGACCCCGCGCGAGCTGACGGACCCGGAGGTCTACGAGGGCGTACTGGCGTCCTGGCGCCCGTAACCTGCACAAACCCGGGCCGCCCCTTCCCACCCCTCAAAACGGGAAGCGGGCGGCCCACCCATGTCGGCTACGATTTCAAGGTTCGAAGACGATTGCAGACGATCCGAAACCCGACAATCGTCACCCCGCGTAGCGACTTGGGAGCAGCCCGCGATGGCTCGACACCTCATCACCAGCGCCCTTCCGTATATCAACGGGATCAAGCACCTGGGCAACATGGTGGGGTCCATGCTCCCGGCGGACGTGCACTCCCGGTACCTGCGCCAGCGCGGCCACGACGTCCTGTACATCTGCGCGACCGACGAGCACGGCACCCCGGCCGAGCTGGCGGCCAAGGAGCTCGGCCTGCCGGTCGACGAGTTCTGCGCCCAGGCGCACGACGCCCAGAAGGCCGTCTACGACGGCTTCAACCTGGCCTTCGACTACTTCGGCCGCAGCTCGTCCCCGCAGAACCGCGACATCACGCAGGAGATCGCCCGCGAGCTGAAGACGAACGGGTTCATCGAGGAGCGGGCCATCCGCCAGGTGTACTCGAACGCCGACGGCCGCTTCCTGCCCGACCGGTACATCATCGGCACCTGCCCGCACTGCGGCTACGACAAGGCCCGCGGCGACCAGTGCGAGAACTGCACCCGCGTCCTGGACCCCACCGACCTGATCGACCCGCGCTCCGCGATCAGCGGCAGCAGCGACCTGGAGGTCCGCGAGACCAAGCACCTCTTCCTCCTCCAGTCCGCGCTGGCGGGCGAGGTCGAGGCATGGGTCGACGAGCGCGCCGACAACTGGCCGGTGCTGGCCTCCTCGATCGCCCGCAAGTGGCTCACCGAGGGCCTGCACGACCGTGCGATCACCCGTGACCTGGACTGGGGCGTCCCGGTCCCGGCCGACACCTGGCCGGACCTGGCCGCCGAGGGCAAGGTCTTCTACGTCTGGTTCGACGCCCCGATCGAGTACATCGGCGCGACGAAGGAGTGGGCGGACCAGGACCCGGAGAACCGTGACTGGCGCTCGTGGTGGTGGGAGTCGGACGCGGACGTCCACTACACGCAGTTCATGGGCAAGGACAACGTGCCCTTCCACAGCGTGATGTTCCCGGCGACTCTGCTGGGCACCCGGGCGCCGTGGAAGAAGGTCGACGTCATCAAGGCCTTCAACTGGCTCAACTACTACGGCGGCAAGTTCTCCACCTCGCAGAAGCGCGGCGTCTTCACGCACGACGCGCTGGAGATCCTCCCTGCCGACTACTGGCGCTACTTCATGATGGCGAACGCGCCGGAATCCGACGACTCCTCGTTCACCTGGGAGCACTTCACGGCCACGGTGAACAAGGATCTGGCGGACACGCTGGGCAACTTCGTCAACCGCGTCCTGTCCTTCTCCCGCAAGCGCTTCGGCGACGCGGTCCCGGAGGGCGGCGAGCCGGGCGAGGCCGAGTCCAGGCTCGGCGAGGAGATCGCACGCCTCCTCGCGGAGTACGAGGAGCACATGGAGGCCATCCAGTTCCGCAAGGCGGCCGCCTCCCTGCGCGCCCTCTGGTCGGCGGGCAACTCCTACCTGGAGGAGAAGGCCCCCTGGCTGGAGATCAAGACCAACAAGGAGGGCGCGGCCCTGACCCTCCGCACGGCGATGAACCTGATCCACCTCTACTCGGTGGTCTCGGAACCGTTCATCCCGACGACGGCCGCTACGATGCGCGCGGCATTCGAGCTGCAGGACGACACGGCGACGTGGGTCACGCAGGAAGAGGCGAAGTCCCTCACCGCCGTCGCCCCGGGCACCCCCTTCACGGTTCCCCCGGTCCTGTTCGCGAAGCTGACGGAAGAGGACCTGGCCGCGTACAAGGAGCGCTTCGGCGGCGAGACGGAGTAATCCGCACGCGCTTACGACCGGGCCCCGGGCAGCTCACCGCTCCCGGGGCCCGACGCATTCACTGACGCAGTGGCCCCCGCCTTCCCGGGCGGAAGGCGGCGTCGTCTTCCGCCCGGTCGGCACGTGCCCCAGGAGAGCACCCCGGCACCGGTCGTGGTCGCGAGCTCCGTCGGCAGGTTCTTCGCGGACTTCTCGAGGCCCGCGGTGAGGGTCGGCGTCCAGTTCACCGTCGTCTCCCGCCACCTACGGAGTACGGGCCCTCGACGGTCTCCGAGGTCAGCGTGTAGCAGGTGTCGGCCGTCGTGTCGGCCGTCGTGTCGGCCTCCGCCGAGGCGTCGACGGCCAGGGCGCCGGCCAGGCCCACGGCCACGGCGGTGGTGCCGCCCGCCACGAGCACCGTGCGGCGGGTGAGGTCGCGGCTTCTGCCGTTGTCTTCGGGGGTGTCAGTCATGGGCCGGGACCGTAGGGACGGCGGCTGTCAGTGCGCCCTGAGACGGCTGTGCGCGCCGATCGTCAGGAGCGGGTCAAGACAGATCGGCGCGCACAGCAGGCCGTTACTTCGGCTGCGGCTTCCTGATGTTGAGGTGCAGCTCGCGCAGTCGCGCCTCGTCCAGCTCCGTCGGCGCGCCCATCATCAGGTCCAGGGCGTTGCCGTTGAGCGGGAACGCGATCGTCTCGCGGATGTTGGGCTCGTCGGCCAGCAGCATGACGATGCGGTCGACGCCCGGCGCGATGCCGCCGTGCGGCGGGGCGCCGAAGCGGAAGGCGCGGAGCATGCCCGCGAACTTCTCCTCGACGGTCTCACGGTCGTAGCCCGCGATCTCGAAGGCCTTGAGCATGATCTCCGGCTCGTGGTTCCGGATGGCGCCGGAGGACAGCTCGACGCCGTTGCAGACGATGTCGTACTGCCAGCCCAGGATGTCCAGCGGGTCCTGGGTCTGAAGGGCCTCCAGGCCGCCCTGCGGCATGGAGAAGGGGTTGTGCGAGAAGTCGATCGCGCCGGTCTCCTCGTCCTTCTCGTACATCGGGAAGTCGACGATCCAGCAGAAGCGGAAGACGCCCTCCTCGAAGTGGCCGGCCCGCTTGGCGGCCTCCACCCGCACCGCGCCCATGATCTTCGAGACCTCGTCGAAGTCGCCCGCCCCGAAGAAGACGGCGTGACCGGCGGCCAGCTGGAGCCGCTTCGTCAGCTCCGCGACGTTCTCCTCCGTCAGGAACTTCGCGATCGGGCCCGTCAGCGAGCCGTCCTCGGCGACGCGCACCCAGGCCAGGCCCTTGGCGCCCAGCGAGATCGCGTACTCACCGAGCTGGTCGAAGAACTTCCGGGGCTGCGCCGAGACGTCCGGCACCGGCAGCGCGCGCACGTGCTTGCCCGCGAAGGCCTTGAACTCCGAGCCCTCGAAGACGTCGGTGATGTCCACCAGCTCCAGCTTGGCGCGCAGGTCCGGCTTGTCGGAGCCGTACTTCAGCATCGCCTCGCGGAACGGGATCCGCGGGAACGGGGAGGTGACGTGACGGCCCCCGCCGAACTCCTCGAAGATCTCCGTCATGAGCTTCTCGATCGGCTGGAAGACGTCCTCCTGCTCGACGAAGCTCATCTCGACGTCGAGCTGGTAGAACTCGCCCGGCGAGCGGTCCGCGCGGGCGTCCTCGTCGCGGAAGCAGGGCGCGATCTGGAAGTAGCGGTCGAAGCCGGAGATCATCAGCAGCTGCTTGAACTGCTGCGGGGCCTGCGGCAGGGCGTAGAACCTGCCCGGGTGCACACGGGAGGGGACCACGTAGTCGCGGGCGCCCTCCGGGGAGGTGGCGCTGAGGATCGGCGTCGCCATCTCGTTGAAGCCCATCGCCGCCATCTTGTGGCGGATGGCCGAGATCACGGCCGTACGCAGCATGATGTTGCGGTGCATGCGCTCGCGGCGCAGGTCCAGGAAGCGGTACTCCAGGCGCCGCTCCTCGTTCACACCGTCCTCGGTGTTGATGGTGAAGGGCAGCGGGGCGGCCTCGCCCAGCACCTCCACCTCGCCGACCTCGATCTCGACCTCACCGGTCGGCAGGTCCGGGTTCACGTTCTCCGCGCCGCGGGAGACGACCTTGCCGTCGACCCGGACGACCGTCTCCTTGGAGAGCTTGTCCAGCGCCTCGTACGCGGGCGTGCCGGGTCGGGCCACGAGCTGCGTGATGCCGTGGTGGTCGCGCAGATCGATGAAGAGGATGCCGCCCAGGTCGCGCCGATTGTGCAGCCAGCCGCTCAGCCGGACGTCGCTGCCGACGTCAGAGGCGCGGAGCTCGCCGCAGGTGTGGGACCTGTACCGATGCATCGTCGTTCATCCAGTCTTCGCGGAGCGGGGTCTTTCCGGGGGCGGTCGCCCCCGGCGCCGCCGGGCGGGGCTCGGCCCGGACCTACCAAGGGTACCGGCCGCCCCAAGATCGCCTCCCCATGGCGGAGCGGGGCGCCTCCCGAACGCGGTCAAGATCGCCTCGAACACTTGAAGATCCCCCTTTTCTCACTTCGGTGGCACCTCTGGATCACCTCTTCTTAGAGTGGGGCAATGCGCACTGGTGAGCCCCTGCCCGCCGTGGGGGACGTCCTGGCCTCACTCGCTACCGGCCTGTGGCGCTACGACGCCGCAGCGGGGCTCGTCACTCTGGACGCGGAGGCCGCGCGGCTGGTCGGGCTGCCCGCGGAACCGACGACGCTCACCGAGGCCGGAATCCGGGCCCGGTTCCACCCGGTCGACTGGAACGAGGTCGACGGAGTCGTCCAGCTCGCCCTGGCCGAGGGCACGATCGCCGAGGTCCGGATGCGGATCATGGACGCGCACGGACGCGTGGTCCGCATGGTCCGCAGCCGCTCCAAACCGTCGATCGACCCGGGGACCGGTGAGTACGAGCTGGTCGGCACCCTCCAGGAGGTCACCGAGCCGTCCGCGGCCGCCGCCCGCTCTCCCATCACCGGCGACTGGCGCCGCTCGCGTGAGGCGTTCCTGCTGGACGCGGGGCGCGCGCTGGCCGAGGCGAGATCCACGGAGGAAGTGCTGCGGGTCGCGGCCGGGCTGTCGATGCCCGGGTTCTCGCCGGACGGACTCGCGGTCTTCGGGGCCGAGGGCGACCGGCTGACCGTGATCGGCCACCACGGGCACAAGCCGGGTGACGAGGGCCCCTTCACCCATATGTCGCTGGACACGGACTACCCGGCCGCCGAGGTCGTGCGCACCGGCCGCGCCGTCTATCTGTCCTCGCCCGAGGAGTACAGGGGCCGCTACCCGGTCTCCTGGCCGCTCGCCGCGCCCTTCGGCCGCCGGTCGTGGGCGTTCCTGCCGCTCACCGTGGCCGGCCGCACCATGGGCGCGTGGATGGCGGGGTTCAAGCACCCGGTGACCTTCACACCCGACGAGCGCTCGGTGCTCACCACGGTCGCCCGTATGCTCGCCCAGGCCCTCTCCCGCGCGGGCGCCGCCGAGACGGAGCGGGAGCTGACGGACGGGCTGCAGCGCTCGATGCTGCCCACGCTGGGCCCGCAGATACCCGGGATGACCGTGGCCGCGCGCTATGTGCCGACCGGCGGCGGGCTCCAGGTGGGCGGCGACTGGTACGACATGATCCAGTTGCCCGGGGGCACCTCCCGGACGAAGTCTGGGGGAGGCCGCTTCGCGCTCACCATCGGCGACGTCCAGGGCCACGACGTGCGCGCCGCGGGTCTGATGGGCCAGCTGCGGATAGCCCTGCGCGCCTACGCCGCCGAGGGGCACCGCCCGGACGCGGTCCTCTCGCGCGCCTCCCGCTTCCTGTACGGGATGACGTACGGCGACAACGATGCCGACCAGCGCTTCGCGACCTGCCTCTATGTCGAGGTGGACCCGGCGACCGGGACGCTGGAGATCGCCCGCGCCGGCCATCCCGACCCCGCGATACGGACGGCCGACCGGACCGTGCTGATGCGGCCGACCGCGGGAGGGATGCCCCTCGGTATCGACCCGGACGCCGACTACCCCACCACCCGGCTCGTTCTGGAGCCGGGCGAGACCATGCTGATCTGCACGGACGGGCTGATCGAGACCGGCGGGCACGATCTGGACACCGGCTGGCGGCGGCTACGGCGGATCCTGGAGGAGCACGACGGCGACATGGAGGAGCTGGCCGACGCGCTGGTCCAGGCCGTGCACGGCCCTTCCTCGCACCATGCGACCGGGCCGCTGACCGACCGGCGCGAGGACGACATCGCCGTGCTGCTGCTGTGCCGGGTGGGCGAGGGATGCGGCTGCGGCGACACGGTCACCGTGCGGCCGACCGTGCGCCGCACGGCACTGACGGTCGCGCAGGCCGAGCACGAGCGGGTCGCGGTGGCCCGGCAGCAGCTGCGCGAACTGCTGCACGACTGGTCCTCCGCGGAACAGGTCGACTCGGCCGTGCTCCTGGTCTCCGAGATGCTCACGAACGTCCTCGTCCACACCGACACGGACGCCCTTCTGGTCGCCGAGGTCACCGGCGACCATGACAGCCCCAACGGCACGGGCGGCACGGGCGGACGCCGGATGCGTGTGGAGGTCACGGACGCCAGCGACGACCTCCCGCACAAGCGCCACCCCGGCGAACTCGCCTCCTCCGGCCGCGGCCTGGTCCTCATGGAAATCCTTGCGGACGCCTGGGGGGTGGACCCGCGGGGCGAGGGCAAGAGCATCTGGTTCGAGCTGTACGAGGAGCCCGCGAAGGAGGACGAAGAGGACGAAGGGGACTGAGGACGGCACCTACGGGGTCCCCGTGCCCCCGGCCCCCTCCCCACCCGCGTAGCGGATCCGCAGCTCGTGCGCGACGCCGAACGCCGCCGCCGTCAGCGGTACGGCCAGCAGCATCCCCAGGATTCCCGCGACCGACGCCCCCGCGGTGATCGCCAGCAGCACCGCCGCCGGGTGCATCCGCACGGTCCGGCTCTGGATCATCGGCTGGAGCACATGCCCCTCCAGCAGTTGCACGGCGATGACGACACCGAGCGCCCACAGGGCGATGACGAACCCGCGGTCGGCCAGCGCGACCAGGATCGAGACCGCGCCGGAGATGAAGGCGCCGAGGTAGGGGATGTACGCGCCGACGAAGACGAGCGCGCCGAGCCCGACCGCCCCCGGGACGCGGAGGACCAGCAGCCCCACGGTGATGCAGATCGCGTCGATGAGCGCGATGACGGTGGTCCCGCGCATGAAGCCCTCGACCGCCTCGAAGGCACGTCGCGCCATGGCCTCGACCGTGTCGGCGGTGCCACCGGGGGCGAGCGAGCGCAGCAGGTCGACGGCCCGGTGGGAGTCGCGCAGGAAGAAGAAGACGAGGAACAGGGCCAGTACGGCCATGGCGATGCTCTCGGCGACGACGCTGACCCCGCTGATGACGTTGGAGGCGGCGGTCCCGCCGAACTTGGTGAGCAGCTGCTTGGAGTGCGAGGCCAGGTCGTCCAGCGAGGTGCCGGCCGCCCCGAAGTGCCGGCCGAGCGACTTCGCGGCCCGTTTGAGCGAGGAGATGATCTGGTCGCCGTTGTGGACGATCGCGGCGACGACGACGTACACGGCCCCGCCGACCACGGCCAGGACGGCGACACAGGTGATCCCGGCGGCGAGCGACCGGTGCACGCCGACCCCCACGAGCCGCCGGTACAGCGGCCCGAGGAGCGCGGTCCCGAGCAGCGCAAGCAGCACGGGTACGACGGCCGTACGGAACTCCCCGCACAGCCTGACCACGACCCAGCCGACCCCGGCGACCAGCAGCGCGACGACGCACCAGGCGGCGAGCCGGCGTACGGGTTCGGGGAGGAGCTGCACGGCTCAAGCCGATCACGCCGAGGGCGGGCTGTCCTGTACGGACGGCCCGCCCGGGTGACACGGCGTCAGAATCCAGTGGCCTGGAGGGCCTTGGTCAGGCGCCCTGCGGACCGCTCTCGGTCATCCCGTGCACGGCCGGGATGGTCCCCAGCCGCCCCTTCTGGAAGTCCTCGAAGGCCTGCTGGAGCTCCTCGCGGGTGTTCATCACGAACGGGCCGTAGTGCGCCATCGGCTCCCGGATCGGCTGTCCGCCCAGCAGGACGACCTCCAGGTCCGGCGTGTGGGAGTCCTGCTTCTCGTCCGCCCGGACGGTGATCGAGGAACCCGCGCCGAACACGGCGGTCTGGCCGAGGTGGATCGGCCGCCGCTCCGTGCCCACGCTGCCGCGGCCGGCCAGGACGTACGCGAGGCCGTTGAAGTCCTCGCGCCAGGGCAGGGTGACCTCCGCGCCCGGCGCCACGGTCGCGTGGATCAGGGTGATCGGCGTGTGCGTGATGCCGGGGCCCTGGTGGCCGTCGAGCTCACCGGCGATGACGCGGATCAGCGCGCCACCGTCGGGGGTGCTCAGCAGCTGGACCTGACCGCCGCGGATGTCCTGGTAGCGCGGGGCCATCATCTTGTCCTTGGCGGGCAGGTTGACCCAGAGCTGGATGCCGTGGAACAGGCCGCCGGACACGACAAGCGACTCCGGCGGGGCCTCGATGTGCAGGAGACCCGAGCCCGCGGTCATCCACTGGGTGTCGCCGTTGGTGATGGTGCCGCCACCGCCGTGGGAGTCCTGGTGGTCGAAGACGCCGTCGATGATGTAGGTGACGGTTTCGAAGCCACGGTGGGGGTGCCAGGGGGTGCCCTTGGGCTCGCCCGGCGCGTACTCCACCTCGCCCATCTGGTCCATCATGATGAACGGGTCGAGGTGGCGGTAGTGGATCCCGGCGAACGCGCGGCGGACCGGGAAGCCCTCGCCCTCGAAGCCGCTGGGCGCACTCGTGACACCGAGCACGGGACGGGCCACCGCGTCGGCCGGCGCGGCCACACGGGGCAGGGTCAACGGGTTTTCGACGGTCACTGCAGGCATGTCGGTACCTCCTTGGCTCCGAGTTTAGTTGACGATTGAACTTTCTGCCACCCCGAAACACAGAAAGCCCGGAGGGCATTCCCTCCGGGCTCGGTGACAGCGGTACCGGTCAGCCGCCTGCAAGCAATGGCGTCTAGCCATACACAAGCAATGGCGTCTAGCCATACATACGTCGCATCGCGAACTCGACCATCTGCTCGACCGCCTTCGCGTCGAACACCATCCGGTGCTCCCCCTCCATGTCGAGGACGAACCCGTACCCGGTCGGCAGCAGATCGATCACCTCGGCCCCGGTGATCACGAAGTACTTGGACTCCTTGCCTGCGTAGCGGCGCAGCTCCTTGAGCGAGGTGAACATCGGGATCACGGGCTGCTGGGTGTTGTGCAGGGCGAGGAAACCGGGGTTGTCGCCGCGCGGGCAGTACACCTTGGAGGTGGCGAAGATCTGCTGGAAGTCCTCGGCGGACATCGACCCCGTGGTGAACGCGCGGACCGCGTCGGCGAGCGAGGGCGGCGACGGCTCGGGGTACAGCGGCGCCTGCTGGCCGTACCCGCCGGGCATCTGCCCGCCCGGCATCTGCCCGGGCATCTGCTGCTGGGCCGAGGCGTACTGCTGCTGCGCGCCCGCGTTCTGATAGCCGTACATGCCCCAAAGAGTAGTGGGCCACATATGGGCCATGAGGGGTTGATTCTTATTACCGACGGGTAGCATCATCGGAGCTACTAGTTGGTACGTGAACCATGCGAGGAGTCAGTGCCTCGCCGATCCCCTCTACGGAGCCGTCGCCATGGGGCACTACAAGTCGAATCTCCGCGACATCGAGTTCAACCTCTTCGAGGTACTCGGCCGCGACAAGCTGTACGGCACCGGCCCGTTCGCGGAGATGGACACGGACACCGCAAAGAGCATCCTCGAGGAGCTCACCCGCCTGTCGGAGAACGAGCTGGCGGAGTCCTTCGCGGACGCCGACCGCAACCCGCCGGTCTTCGACCCCGAGACGAACACCGCCCCGGTCCCGGCGTCCTTCAAGAAGAGCTACAAGGCCTTCATGGACTCCGAGTACTGGCGCCTCGGCATCCCCGAGGAGATCGGCGGCACCACCGCCCCGCCGTCCCTGATCTGGGCGTACGCGGAGCTGATCCTCGGCGCCAACCCGGCGGTCTGGATGTACTCCTCCGGCCCGGCGTTCGCCCGCATCCTCTTCGAGGAGGGCACCGAGGAGCAGAAGAAGGTCGCACAGATAGCCGTCGAGAAGACCTGGGGCTCCACCATGGTGCTCACCGAGCCGGACGCCGGCTCGGACGTCGGCGCCGGGCGCACCAAGGCCATCCAGCAGGAGGACGGCTCCTGGCACATCGAGGGCGTGAAGCGCTTCATCACCTCCGGTGAGCACGACATGGAGGAGAACATCCTCCACTACGTCCTCGCCCGCCCCGAGGGTGCCGGCCCCGGCACCAAGGGCCTGTCCCTCTTCCTCGTCCCTAAGTACCTGTTCGACTTCGAGACCGGCGAGCTGGGCGAGCGCAACGGCGTCTACGCCACGAACGTCGAGCACAAGATGGGCCTGAAGGCCTCCAACACCTGCGAGATGACCTTCGGCGACCGCCACCCGGCCAAGGGCTGGCTGATCGGCGACAAGCACGAGGGCATCCGCCAGATGTTCCGCATCATCGAGTTCGCCCGCATGATGGTCGGCACGAAGGCGATCTCCACGCTGTCCACCGGCTACCTGAACGCCCTGGAGTACGCCAAGGAGCGCGTCCAGGGTCCGGATCTGGCCAACTTCATGGACAAGTCCGCGCCCAAGGTCACCATCACGCACCACCCGGACGTGCGCCGCTCGCTGATGACGCAGAAGGCGTACGCGGAGGGCATGCGCGCCCTGGTCCTCCACACCGCCTCCGTCCAGGACACGATCGCGGTCAAGGAGGCGAACGGCGAGGACGCCTCCGCCGAGCACGCGCTGAACGACCTGCTCCTGCCGATCGTCAAGGGCTACGGCTCCGAGAAGGGCTACGAGCAGCTCGCCCAGTCGCTGCAGACCTTCGGCGGCTCCGGCTTCCTGCAGGAGTACCCGATCGAGCAGTACATCCGCGACGCCAAGATCGACACCCTGTACGAGGGCACCACCGCGATCCAGGGCCAGGACTTCTTCTTCCGGAAGATCGTCCGCAACCAGGGCGCCGCGCTGAACTCGCTCGCCGAGGACATCAAGAAGTTCCTGGCCATCGGCACCGGTGGTGAGGAACTGGCGGGCGCCCGCGAGCACCTGGCCAAGGCGGCCGTGGAGCTGGAGGCGATCGTCGGCCTGATGCTGACGGACCTCGGCGCCACCCAGGAGGATGTCAAGAACATCTACAAGGTGGGCCTGAACACCACCCGCCTGCTGCTGGCCTCCGGTGACGTGGTCGTCGGCTACCTGCTGCTGAGGGGTGCCGCGGTCGCCGCCGAGAAGCTCGAGACGGCCTCCGCCAAGCCTGTGTCATCCAAAGATGTGGCGTTCTACCAGGGCAAGATCGCGGCGGCGAAGTTCTTCGCGGCCAACGTCCTGCCGGGCGTGACCCTGGCCCGCAAGCTGTCCGAGGGCGTGGACCTGGACCTCATGGAGCTGGACGAGGCCGCGTTCTAGGACCTGCCCGTCGCTGGGACCGCTGTCCGGTCCGGTCAGCCGTCCGTCCCTCCACTTCCCCCTTACGAGGGCCCGCTCCCCATCACCGGGAGCGGGCCCTCGTACGTCGTTAAGGTGAACACCATGAGCACAAGCGCGCGCTTCGACCGCGGCCACACCGACGACCTCATGTCCTTCCTGGCGGCCAGTCCCTCGCCGTACCACGCGGTGGTGAACGCCGCCGAGCGGCTGGAGAAGGCCGGTTTCCACCAGGTCGCGGAGACGGATGCATGGGACGGGACCAGCGGCGGCAAGTACGTGCTGCGCGGGGGCGCGATCGTCGCGTGGTACGTCCCCGAGGGCGCCGACCCGCACACGCCGTTCCGGATCGTGGGCGCGCACACCGACTCCCCGAACCTGCGGGTGAAGCCGCGACCGGACAGCGGCGGGCACGGCTGGCGGCAGATCGCGGTGGAGATCTACGGCGGTCCGCTGCTCAACTCCTGGCTGGACCGGGATCTGGGCCTCGCGGGCCGGCTGTCCCTGCGCGACGGCTCGACGTGCCTGGTCAACGTCGACAGACCGCTGCTGCGCGTGCCCCAACTGGCCATCCACCTGGACCGCTCGATCTCCGCCGAGGGCCTGAAGCTCGACAAGCAGCGCCATGTGCAGCCGGTGTGGGGACTGGGCGACGACGTGCGCGACGGCGACCTGATCGCGTTCCTGGAACAGGAGCTGGGCCTGGCATCCGGTGAGGTGACGGGCTGGGACCTGATGACACACTCCGTCGAGCCACCGTCCTGCCTGGGCCGGGACAAGGAACTGGTGGCGGGTCCGCGCATGGACAACCTGCTGTCGGTGCACGCGGGCATCGCCGCGCTGGCAGCCGTGGCCGCCTCCGGCGCCGCCCTCTCGTACATTCCGGTGATCGCGGCCTTCGACCACGAGGAGAACGGCTCCCAGTCGGACACCGGCGCCGACGGTCCGCTGCTCGGATCGGTGCTGGAGCGTTCGGTGTTCGCGCGGGGCGGCTCGTACGAGGACCGGGCGCGGGCCTTCGCCGGCACGGTCTGTCTGTCCTCCGACACCGGGCACGCCGTCCACCCCAACTACGCGGAGCGGCACGACCCGACGCACCACCCGCGCGCGGGCGGCGGGCCGATCCTCAAGGTCAACGTCAACAACCGCTACGCCACGGACGGTTCGGGCCGCGCCATCTTCGCGGCGGCCTGCGAGAAGGCGAACGTCCCCTTCCAGTCCTTCGTCTCGAACAACGCCATGCCCTGCGGCACGACCATCGGCCCCATCACGGCGGCCCGCCACGGCATCAAGACGGTCGACATCGGCGTGGCGATCCTGTCCATGCACAGCGCCCGCGAGCTGTGCGCCGCGAACGACCCGTATCTGCTGGCGAACGCGCTGGGGGCGTTCCTGGAGGGCTGACCCGGGCCCTCCCGGCATGCCGCACCCGCTCCCGGGTACCCGGATTCGGTCCGGGGGTCGTACGGCCTTCGGTCCCGCAACAGCCGTACGGACAGGAGGCCAGGACCATGGGCCTGGGTGGGTGCATCATTCTGATCGCCGTGGGTGCCATCCTCGCGTTTGCGACGGACTGGCACATGAACGGCGTCAATGTCCATCTGGTGGGCGTCATCCTCATGATCGTCGGGCTGATCGGCGTCGCCACTTTCAGCAGCATCGCCCGGCGGAGGCGGGTGGTGGTCCCGACCTCCCCGGTGATCGAGGAGGAACGGCACCACCACGGCGACGGATACAGCGACGGATACGGGCTCTGACTCCCCGTCTCCTCCCGTACCCCCGTCTACTCCGCGTCCATCCCCGCCAGCACCAGCGGCAAGCGGCTCGCCCCGCCTTCCACGAGGCGGACCGGGACACCCCAGTCCTGCTGGTGGACGTGGCAGGCCGGGTACTCGTTCGCCGGATCGTCATCGCAGGAAGCGGCCATCGCCGAGACATGCAGGACGCCCTCCGATATGGACGGGTTCAGCTCCAGCTCGCGCGACAGCTCCGTGTCCGCGCCCTCACCGCGGAGCAGCAGCTCGGGCGGGGTCGAGGAGACCAGCAGCCGGGTCGACGGGCCATAGCGCGTGTCCAGCTTCTGGCCGGCCGGGGCCTGGAAGATCACGTCCAACCGGAGCTTTCCGGGCGCCACTTCGGTCGCCGTGCGCTGTGTGCGGTGCGCGACCGAGGCGACCTGCACCGCCTCCTCGGGCAGCCGCAGCCGGGTCAGCCGGTGGCGGGCCGATTCGACGACCACGATGTCCCCGCCGACGAGCACGGCGTCCGAAGGCTCCCGCAGGTCCGTCGCAAGCGTGCTCACCTCGGCCGTCGCCGGGTCGTAGCGCCGCAGCGCGTGGTTGTACGTGTCGCTGACCGCCACCGAGCCGTCCGGCAGGGCGGTCACGCCCAACGGGTGCTGGAACAGCGCCTGTCCGGCCGCGCCGTCCCGGTGCCCGAAGTCGAACAGCCCCGTGCCGACCGCCGTGTGGACCGCTCCGTCCCGGTCCACCCAGCGCAGGGCGCTCGTCTCGGAGTCCGCCAGCCACAGCCGCTCCCCGTCGGCCGACACCGCGAGCCCCGACGGCTGCGCGAACCAGGCTTCGGCGCCCGGCCCGTCCACCAGCCCCTCGTTCGTGGTACCCGCCGCGACCGCGACCGTGGCCGTGGCCGGGTCGTACGTCCACAGCTGGTGCACGCCCGCCATCGCGATCCAGACCCGGCCGCCGAAGACCGCCACGTCCCACGGCGACGACAGGTCCACCTCCCGGGCCGGACCGGACGTCGGCGAGCCCTGCCACCACTGCTTGCCGGTGCCCGCGAGCGTGGTCACCTCGCCCGTCGTCAGGTCCAGGCGGCGCAGCGCGTGGTTCACGGTGTCGGCGACCGCCACCGCGCCCTCGTCCAGCAGCGCCAGGCCCTGCGGTTCGCTGAAGCCCGCCGCCTCGGCGGGGCCGTCCGCGAAGCCCCGTACGCCCGAACCGATACGGCGCACGACCGTCTCGCCGTCCGCCGCCAGCTCTACCAGCTGGTGCCGGGTGGTGTCGCTGACCAGGAAGGTCCCGGACGGCAGCAGGAGAGCCTTGCCCGGGAAGCGAAGGGTCGTCGGCTCGGGCTCCGGCGCCACGTACGGGCCTTCGCCGCGGCGCAGTGTGCCCTTGGCCGCGTGCTCCTCCTCCAGCTCCTCGACGAGCCGCGCTATCGCATGGGCGTGCCCCTCGCCCGCATGCTGGGCGACCACATACCCCTCGGGATCGATGACGACGAGCGTCGGCCAGGCGCGGACGGCGTACTGCTTCCAGGTGGCGAGCTCCGGGTCGTCGAGGACCGGGTGCTCCACCCCGTACCTCTCGACCGCGTCCACCACCGCATGGTGATCCGCCTCGTGGACGAACTTCGGAGAGTGCACGCCGATGATCACCACGGTGTCGCGGTGCTTCTCCTCCAGCTCGCGCAGCTCGTCCAGGACATGCAGACAGTTGATGCAGCAGAACGTCCAGAAGTCGAGGATGACGATACGTCCTCGCAGGTCGGCGAGGCTGTACTGTTCTCCGCCCGTGTTCAGCCAGCCGCCCTTGCCGATCAGCTCGGGGGCGCGGACACGGACGCGGCGCTGTGTGGAGTCGTTCATGCGTCAAGGGTGCCATCCAGGGCTGTGGCGCCGCGGAGCCTGTGGATAACTCTGGTGACGCTGCGTACACGAATCCGTACCGGATGCGCACACGCCGTCGTGGAGAGATGCTCGACGCATACAGGGGGGCCTCTGCAAGGGAGCAGTTCCATGCCACGAGACATCGACGACCACGTCCGCCGCCGGGACCGTGAGCAGGGCGAGGTGAGCACCGAGGAGACGCGCAAGCGGGACAGGCGCGACACCGGCGCCGGCGGGTCCGACGTATCGGACCCCGGCGTGCAGCGGGAGCGCCACGACCGCCGTACGTCGTGGGATGACGACGACGAGGACATGCAGCACGGCTACCGGTAGAACCGGCCCGGTGCGGTCCGTTCGCCGCCCGTCCGCGGTCCGTCCGCGGTTTCTGCGCGGTCCCTTCGCGGTCCGTGTGCGAGTCCCCCGCCGGGCGGGGGACTCGTCCGCGTTCGTTGCCGGTGTCCGGCGCCGCTGCTCCGGGCCGCATGCCCGTTCAGGCCAGCGGATGGCCCGTCGTCGCGTCCACGTGGTGGGGGACCTCCTCGTGGCGGTCGCCGACCGTCATCGTGCCGGTGGGCTCGAACACCAGGATCGACGCTCCGGCCGGGGCGGACGGCTTGTGCTCCGTACCGCGCGGAACCGTGAAGACCGAACCCTTGGGCAGCGTGACCGTGCGCTCGGCGGACGACTCGCGCAGCGCGATGTGCAGTTCGCCGTCCAGAACGAGGAAGAACTCGTCGGTGTGGTCGTGTGTGTGCCACAGATGCTCGCCCTCGACCTTCGCGACGCGTACGTCGTAGTCGTTGACGGCGGCGACGATGCGCGGACTCCACAGCTGGGAGAAGGAGGCGAGGGCCGCGGGCAGGGAGACGGGCTCCTTGGATTCCTGACGTGTCATGCGGCCATCGTGCGGGGTACCCGGTCCGTCGTACGAGTGCTAGAAATCGCATATGCCGCAAGGATCCTCTCAGACGTCGTCCCTGCATCGCGTCGTCCTCGTCGTGGACGAGAACTCCAACCCCTTCGAGATGAGCTGCGCCATCGAGGTGTTCGGGCTGCGGCGGCCCGAACTCGGCAGGGAGCTGTACGACTTCCGGCTGTGCGCGGCCGAGCCCGCGACCCGCATGCGGGACGGCTTCTTCACGCTCAGCGACGTCGCCGGGCTCGACGCGGTCGTCGACGCGGACACACTGATCGTGCCGAACCGGCCCGACACCGACACCCCGCGCTCCCCGGAGGTCCTGGACACCGTGCGCCGGGCGTACGCGCGGGGCGCACGGCTGATCGGCTTCTGTTCCGGCGCGTTCACCATCGCGGAGGCCGGACTGCTCGACGGGCGGCGGGCGGCCTGCCACTGGATGTGGGCCGAGTCGTTCCGGGCGCGTTTTCCCCAGGTCGAGCTCGAGCCGGATGTGCTGTTCGTGGACGACGGCGACATCCTCACCGCTTCCGGCAGCGCGTCCGCGCTCGACCTCGGACTGCATGTCGTACGCCGCGACCACGGCGCCGAGATCGCCAACGCCGTCTCCCGGCGGCTGGTCTTCGCCGCGCACCGCGACGGCGGGCAGCGCCAGTTCGTGGAGCGGCCCGTGCCCGATGTGCCGGACGAGTCGCTCGCCCCGCTGCTGGCCTGGGCCCAGGAGCGCCTCGGCGAACCGCTCACCGTCGCCGACCTCGCGGCACGCGCCGCGGTGAGCCCCGCCACGCTGCACCGACGCTTCCGCGCCCAGCTGGGCACCACCCCGCTGGCCTGGCTGACCGGCGAGCGGGTGGCTCTCGCCTGCCGGCTGATCGAACGCGGGGAGGAACGGCTGGACGTCGTCGCCGCACGCAGCGGCCTCGGTACGGCCGCGAATCTGCGGGCTCGGCTGCGGCGCGAGACCGGACTCAGTCCGTCGGCCTACCGACGGCGTTTCGGACCCGCCGCGGGGGAAGCCCTCATCGTATGAGATTCCTCGTACGCGACCGGCTCCTCGGCTTCGGTGACGACTACTGGATCGAGGACCAGAACGGCAACAAGGTGTTCCTGGTCGACGGCAAGGCGATGCGACTGCGGGACACGTTCGAGCTGAAGGACGCGCACGGGCGCGTCCTGATCGACATCCACCAGAAGATGTTCGCCCTGCGCGACACAATGATCATCGAGCGGGACGGCGACCCGCTGGCCACGATCAAGCGCAAGCGTCTGTCCCTGCTGCGCAACCACTACCGGGTCTCGCTGGTGGACGGCACGGAGCTCGACGTCAGCGGCAAGATCCTGGACCGCGAGTTCGCCGTCGATTACGGCGGGGAGCTGCTGGCGCAGATCTCCCGCCGCTGGCTGCACATCCGCGAGACGTACGGCGTCGACATCGTCCGCGACGACGCGGACCCGGCGCTGCTGATCGCGGTGGCGGTGTGCGTGATCCACCTGGCGGAGAAGGAACGGGAGGAGGACTGATCCCGCGTCGCCGTGGGATACCCGGGCCGGGACGGCCTACCGTTCACGCCTACGGCATTCCCACGGCCCGGCGCCCCGCCGCGGTCCTGCGGCCCTGGGCGGCCGGCCCGAGCGCCGGGTAACGCCCTGCCCGCCGGCCCCGCTACTTCGTCACCGCGAACGCCAGCAGGATCGCCGCCGTCAGTTCCGGGTCGCCCTCCGCCTTGATGCGGTCTGCCACGATGTCCGCGGTGACGCGTCCGCAGGCGAGGCGGACGTACGTCTCCCAGTCGAGAGTGAGCGAGACCGTCGGGCCCAGCGAGGGCGTGCCGTCGATCGAACCGCGGCCCTCCGCGTCGACGCGGACCGTGCGCAGAAACTCGACGGGGCCGTGGATGTCGAAGACGATCGCCGAACCGGGGGGCGCCCCCGCACCCTTGGCGACAACGTCCGGCAGCGCGGCGAGCAGCTCGTCCCGCGCGATGGACGCACCCGGCGAGTCCAGGTTCCCCGGCCGCCCCAGCGCCGCACGCAGGTCCTGCTCGTGCACCCACAGGTCGAACGCGCGATACCGCATCGCCTCTTCGAGGGTCTGCTCGCTCCCGAGCGGGCCGCGCACCTTGGTACCCGGGTCACGCGACTCGTTCCGCAGCTGGCGGTTGCGGCGGATGATCGTGTACTCCAGCTCGGACGTCATCTCCGGCGCCGTGTGGTGGCGGCGGACGTCGACCTGCATCTCCGTGTAGCGCTGGTGCTCGTTCGTGACGTGGAACAGGTCGCGCGGCAGCGTGTGGATCGGGCGCGGGTCGCCGAGCATCTCGCAGTCCATGCCGATGACGTGGGAGACCACGTCGCGCACCGACCAGCCGGGGCAGGGCGTCCGCCGGTTCCACTCGCCCTCCACGAGTGGCTGCACCAGTTCGGATATCGCTTCGATGGAGTGGGTCCAGGCGTCGGCGTAGGGCTGAAGAGTGGGATGCAGACTCACGGAACGGGACCCCTCGGGCGGTCGGTGCACGGGCGGTTGTGACGGCGGTGTCGACGGGAGGCGACTGTCGGCGGGTGTCTTGGAACGTTAAGTTACGCTGCTAAGAGGCACCCCGGCAGTGCTTTCGTGTGACGATCGTAGGCCTGTACAGACGGCTCGAATGCCAGGACGGTGGTAGTGTGCGCGCCTCCCTCATCCAATTCCGGGTAGACGAGAACGAATCGGTCGATTCGCGCCGACAGCGAGCCGCCTCGATGGTACGGGATCAAGCCGGAGTCGATCTGGTGGTGCTGCCCGAGCTGTGGACGACCGGAGCGTTCGCCTACGAGGAGTTCGGGACCGAGGCCGAGCCGCTCGAAGGGCCGACGTACGAGGCGATGGCGAAGGCGGCGAGCGACGCGGGCGTATGGCTGCACGCCGGGTCGATCCCCGAGCGGGCGCCCTCCGACAGCGGCTCCGCCGCGGGTGACGGTCCCCTCTACAACACGTCTCTCATCTTCTCCCCCTCCGGTGAACTGGCCGCCGCCTACCGCAAGATCCACCGCTTCGGCTTCGACAAGGGCGAGGCCGTGCTGATGGGCGCGGGCACCGAGCTGGTGACGGTACGCCTGCCGGAGACGACTGTCGGCGTGGCCACCTGCTACGACCTCCGCTTCCCCGAGCTGTTCCGCTCACTCGTGGACGCGGGGGCCGAGACGCTCGTGATCCCGGCGGGCTGGCCGGAGCGCCGCCGGTCCCACTGGACGCTGCTGGCCCAGGCGCGGGCGGTCGAGAACCAGGCGTACGTCCTTGCCTGTGGAACGGCCGGGACGCACGCCGGGGTTCCGCAGGCGGGTCACTCGATCGTGGTGGATCCCTGGGGCGAGGTCCTCGCGGAGGCGGGCGCCGACGAGGAGGTCCTCACGGTGGAGTTCGACCCGGCCAAGGTCGCGACCACACGGGAGCAGTTCCCGGCACTGAAGGACCGGGTGCTGGGGCTGGAGCCGCCACACCGCCGTCCGTAGGTGCGGGCACCTACGCCGGCACGTGCACCGTCTCCACCCGGCTCGCCACCAGCCGCTCCCGCTCCCTGCGCGCGGCCTGCTTGCGCAGCCGAAGGATCTGGCTCAGCCCCAGCGCCTGCAGGACGAAGACCGCGGAGAACGCCACCGCGTAGTTGTCGCCGGTCGCGTCCAGGAGCACGCCGATCGCCAGCAGCGTCGTCATGGAGGCGACGAAGCCGCCCATGTTGGTGATGCCTGAGGCCGTGCCCTGACGCTCCGGCGGGTTGGCCGGGCGCGCGAAGTCGAACCCGAGCATCGAGGCCGGGCCGCAGGCGCCGAGCACAGTGCACAGCACGACCAGCAGCCACATCGGCGCATGGGCACCGGGGTAGGCGAGCGTGGCCGCCCACACCGCCGCGGTCGCCACGACCGTCCCGAGCGCCAGCGGCAGCCGCGCCGCGTGGTGCCGGGCGACGATCTGGCCGTACACCAGGCCGACGAGCATGTTCGACAGCACGACGAGCGTGAGCAGTTCACCCGCCGTCGCCCGGGACAGACCCTGCGCCTGGACCAGGAACGGCAGGCCCCACAGCAGCAGGAACACCATCGCCGGGAACTGCGTCGTGAAGTGCACCCACAGGCCGAGGCGGGTGCCGGGTTCCTTCCAGGACGCCGCGATCTGCCGCCGCACGTACGCCGATCCGTGGTGCGGGAAGGGCTCCGGCTCGTATCCCTCCGGGTGGTCCTTCAGGAAGAGAAGGAGCAGAACGAGCACGACGACTCCGGCGAACGCGCTGCCGCCGAACGCCGCCGTCCAGCCCACCCCGTGCAGCAGCCGGGCCAGGACGAGCGTGGAGACCAGGTTGCCGGCCATACCGACCAGACCGGCGAGCTGCGCGATCAGCGGACCGCGGCGGGCCGGGAACCAGCGCGTGCCGAGCCTCAGCACACTGATGAACGTCATCGCGTCACCGCACCCCAGCAGCGCGCGCGAGGCGAGCGCCGTGCCGTACGAGGGGGAGAACGCGAACCCCAGCTGACCGGCCGTGAACAGGACGACCCCGATGGTCAGCACCTTCTTGGTGCCGAGCCGGTCCACCAGCAGGCCGACGGGTATCTGCATGCCCGCGTACACCAGGAGCTGGAGGATGGAAAAGGTGGACAGAGCGGACGCGTTGACATGGAAGCGGTCGGCGGCGTCCAGTCCCGCCACGCCCAGCGACGTACGGAAGATGACGGCGACGAAGTAGACCGAGACGCCGATGGCCCACACGGCGACGGCGCGACGGCCGCCCGGCGGATCGCCGGGCAGGGACATGGAGCGGGAACTCATCGGACGGGAACTCATCGCACCTCACCCCGCGCCAGGTTGGAGAACCAGCTGACGTGCCGGTGCACGACGGCGACGGCCGCCTCGGCGTCGCCGGACCGCAGCGCCTGGAGGATCTCCTCGTGCTCGGTGAGCGTCTTGGCGATCCGGTCGGGGTGCGAGTGCATCACGGCGACGCCCATCCGCAGCTGGCGGTCGCGGAGTTGGTCGTACAGACGGGAGAGGATCTCGTTGCCGCCGCTGCGCACGATCTCGGCATGGAAGGTGCGGTCGGTGACCGCCGCGCCCGCCAGATCACCGGCGGCTGCCTGCTCCTTCTGCCGCGCGAGCAACTCCTCCAGGCGGGCGATGAGTCCGGGCGGCGCGGGCACCGCCTTGCGGGCCGCGTGCTCTTCCACGAGCTGCCGCGTCTCGACCACGTCCGCGATCTCCTGGGCGGAGACGGGCAGAACGAGGGCCCCCTTCTTCGGGTAGAGCCTGATCAGCCCTTCCACCTCCAGCCGGAGCAGCGCCTCGCGCACCGGCGTCCGCGAGACGCCGACCGCCTCGGCCAGCTCACCCTCGGTCAGCAGCGTCCCGCCTTCGTAACGACGCTCCAGAACACCCTGTTTGACGTGCGTGTACACGCGGTCGGCGGCGGGCGGTTGCTTGATGGACGGCTTCTCGGGGGCGGCGGCGACGGACGGCACTGGAGGCATGCGCACATCATAGATACAACACGTACGCATACCGGTGGGCGTCCAGGATGTGGACGGCCCTACCGATGTCAAAATTCCCCCCAGCAACCGCACATCTATTTGTGCTACTTACGTGTCTCACGAGAAGGCGGCCTCGCCATCCGGCCGCCCTCCAGGGGCATTTGGATGTATTTCAGTGCATCAGAGACGCAATCGGAGCGTTCAACTTGATTACCGGCATTAAGGGCGCGCGAGTTCGCAGGGCAGTCGCGGCAGTGGTCACCACCGGAGCCGTTCTCACCACCGGAGCTCTCACCGCGGCGCCCGCGCAGGCCGTCACCACGCCCTCGATCGTGGCCAAGGGCGGCTACGTGATGAACAACGCGAACGGCGCCACCCTCTACACGAAGACCGCGGACACCAGGCGTTCCACCGGCTCCACGACGAAGATCATGACCGCGAAGGTCGTGCTCGCGCAGCCGAACCTCAACCTCGACGCCAAGGTCACGATCCAGAAGGCGTACAGCGACTACGTGGTCGCCAACAACGCCTCCCAGGCCCATCTGATCGTCGGTGACAGGGTCACCGTCCGCCAGCTGCTGTACGGCCTGATGCTGCCGTCCGGCTGTGACGCCGCGTACGCTCTCGCCGACAAGTTCGGCTCGGGCACGACGCGTGATGCGCGCGTGAAGTCGTTCATCGGCAAGATGAACAGCGCCGCCGCGAGCCTCGGCCTGAAGAACACCCACTTCGACTCGTTCGACGGCATCGGCAACGGCAACAACTACTCGACGCCGCGCGATCTGACGAAGATCGCGAGCAGTGCGATGAAGAACTACACGTTCCGCACGATCGTGAAGACGAAGTCGTACACGGCGAAGACCATCACCAAGTCGGGCACCACCCGCACGATGGCGCCGTGGACCAACACCAACACGCTGCTCAGCAGCTACAGCGGTGCGATCGGTGTGAAGACCGGCTCCGGCCCCGAGGCCGGCGCCTGCCTCGTCTTCGCCGCCACCCGCAATGGCAAGACCGTCATCGGCACGGTTCTGGCCTCGACCACGTACGCCCAGCGCGCAGCAGACGCGACGAAGCTCCTGAACTACGGCTTCGCAAGGCTGGGCTGACGCCCTCACCCACGCCAAGGGGGCCTGTCGCTGACGGTCAGCGGCAGGCCCCCTTCGCCTTGGGCACGCTGTTCGGCGCTAGGCCCAGGTGATCAGCCGCTTGGGCTGTTCCAGGATGGCCGCGACGTCGGCGAGGACCTTCGAGCCGAGTTCGCCGTCGACCAGACGGTGGTCGAAGCTGAGCGCCAGAGTGGTGACCTGGCGGGGCTTGACCTTGCCCTTGTGGACCCACGGCTGGAGCTTGATCGCGCCGACGGCGAGGATCGCCGACTCTCCCGGGTTGAGGATCGGCGTGCCCGTGTCGACACCGAAGACGCCCACGTTCGTGATGGTGACCGTGCCGCCCTGCATCGCCGCCGGGGACGTCTTGCCCTCACGGGCCGTGGCCACCAGCTCGCCCAGTGCCTGGGACAGCTGCGGCAGCGTCTTGTCGTGCGCGTCCTTGATGTTCGGCACGATCAGACCGCGCGGGGTGGCCGCGGCGATGCCCAGGTTCACATAGTGCTTGAGCACGATTTCCTGGTTCGCCTCGTCCCAGGACGCGTTGATGTCCGGGTTCCGCTTGATCGCCACCAGCAGGGCCTTGGCGATGAGGAGCAGCGGATTGACGCGCAGGCCCTCGAAGTCCTTGTCCTGCTTGAGCTCCTCGACCAGCTTCATCGTGCGCGTCACGTCGACCGTCACGAACTCGGTGACGTGCGGTGCGGTGAACGCCGAGCCGACCATCGCCTGCGCGGTCGCCTTGCGAACGCCCTTGACGGGGATACGGGTCTCCCGTCCGCGGTCGTACGTCACCACCGGCGCCGGCGCTTCGACGACGACGGTGGGTGCCGGGGCCGCGGGGGCGGCGACGGCCGGTGCGGACGCAACCGCCGCGTGCACGTCCTCGCGCGTGATGATGCCGTCCGGGCCCGACGGCGTCACCGTCGCGAGGTCGACGCCCAGGTCCTTGGCGAGCTTGCGCACCGGTGGCTTCGCCAGCGGACGCGCCTGCTTGCCATGGCCGTTCAGCTCGCCCTGGAGTGCCGCGGCCGCGTAGAGGGTCTCCTCGGCGGCCGCCGGAGCCGTCTTGCGGGGGCGGCGCCTGGTGGAGGACTCGGCAACGCCGTAGCCGACGAGGACCGGCTTGCGGCCCTCCGGCTTGGCCTCCGCGGACGCGGGCTCGGCGGACGCGGGCTTCTCGGCCGGTGCGGATGCCTCCGCGGCGGGGGCGCCCCCGCTCACGTCGACCGCGATGATCGAAGTGCCGACGTCCACCGTGGTGCCCTCGGGGAAGTGGAGCTCGCGGACGACTCCGTCGTACGGGATGGGGAGTTCGACGGCTGCCTTGGCCGTCTCCACCTCGCACACCACCTGCCCGTCGGTGACCTTGTCACCGGGCTGCACGTACCACTTGAGGATCTCGGCCTCGGTGAGTCCCTCGCCCACATCGGGCATCTTGAACTCGCGTACGGACGCGTCAGTCATCGTCGTCACGACCCTCTCCTCAGTACGCCAGGGCGCGGTCGACGGCGTCGAGCACCCGGTCCAGGCCCGGCAGGTACTCCTCCTCCAGCCGTGCCGGCGGATACGGGGCGTGGTAGCCGCCGACCCGCAGCACGGGCGCCTCCAGGTGGTAGAAGCACCGCTCCGTGATCCGGGCCGCGATCTCCCCACCCGAACCGAAGAACACCGGCGCCTCGTGCACGACCACCAGGCGGCGGGTCTTCTCCACCGACGCCTGGATGGAGTCGAAGTCGAGCGGGGAGACCGAACGCAGGTCCAGCACCTCCAGGGACCTGCCCTCCTCCTCGGCAGCGGCCGCGGCCTCCTGGCACACCTTCACCATCGGCCCGTACGCGGCCAGCGTCAGATCCGTGCCCTCGCGCACCACGCGCGCCTTGTGCAGCGGCCCCGGGATCTCCTCGGTGGCCACCTCGCCCTTGTCCCAGTACCGCCGCTTGGGCTCGAAGAAGATCACCGGGTCGTCGCTCTGGATCGCCTGCTGCATCATCCAGTACGCGTCCGACGCGTTCGACGGCGAGACGATCTTCAGACCGGCCACATGCGCGAACAGCGCCTCCGGCGACTCGCTGTGGTGCTCGACCGCGCCGATACCGCCGCCGTAGGGGATCCGGACGACGACCGGGAGCTTGACCTTGCCCAGCGAACGCGCGTGCATCTTCGCCAACTGCGTGACGATCTGGTCGTACGCCGGGAACACGAACCCGTCGAACTGGATCTCCACCACCGGCCGGTACCCGCGCAGCGCGAGTCCGATCGCCGTGCCCACGATGCCCGACTCCGCCAGCGGGGTGTCGATCACCCGCTCCTCGCCGAAGTCCTTCTGCAGACCGTCGGTGACACGGAAGACGCCGCCCAGCTTGCCGACGTCCTCGCCCATCACCAGGACCTTGGGGTCCGACTCCAGGGCCTTGCGCAGCGACTCGTTGATCGCCTTGGCGAGCGCCATCTTCTCGGCCATGTCACCGTCCCCCTTCTGCGTCCGCGAACGACGCCTGGTAGGCGGCGAACTGGGCCCGCTCCTCGTCGACGAGCGCGTGCCCGTCCGCGTACACGTTCTCGAAGATGGCGAAGTGGTCCGGGTCCGGCATGGCACGGACCGCTTCGCGTACTCGCCTTCCCAACGCCTCGCTCTCCGCCTCGAGTTCCGCGAAGAATCCCTCGTCCGCGTGGTTTGAGCCCTCGAGGTACGCGCGCAGGCGGGCGATCGGGTCCTTCGCCTCCCAGGCGGCCCGCTCGTCGTCGTGGCGGTAGCGGGTGGGGTCGTCGGAGGTGGTGTGGGCGCCCATGCGGTACGTGAACGCCTCCACCAGCGTCGGGCCCTCGCCGTTGCGTGCCCGCTCCAGCGCCCACTTGGTGACCGCCAGGCACGCCAGCACGTCATTGCCGTCGACCCGCACACCCGGGAAGCCGAAGCCCTGCGCCCGCTGGTACAGCGGCACACGCGTCTGCTTCTCGGTCGGCTCGGAGATCGCCCACTGGTTGTTCTGGCAGAAGAACACCACCGGAGCGTTGTAGACCGCGGCGAACGTGAACGACTCCGCGACATCACCCTGGCTGGAGGCGCCATCGCCGAAGTACGCGATCACCGCGCTGTCCGCACCGTCCTTGGCCACGCCCATCGCGTAGCCCGTGGCGTGCAGCGTCTGCGAGCCGATGACGATCGTGTAGAGGTGGAAGTTGTTGCTGTTCGGGTCCCAGCCGCCGTTGTTCACACCGCGGAACATGCCGAGCAGGTTGGTGGGGTCGACCCCGCGGCACCAGGCGACGCCGTGCTCGCGGTAGGTCGGGAAGACATAGTCGTCCTCGCGGGTGGCCCGGCCCGAGCCGATCTGGGCGGCCTCCTGGCCGAGCAGCGAGGCC
Source organism: Streptomyces sp. NPDC001634 (assembly GCF_040298185.1). NCBI lineage: Bacteria > Bacillati > Actinomycetota > Actinomycetes > Kitasatosporales > Streptomycetaceae > Streptomyces > Streptomyces sp. NPDC001634. The sequence continues at coordinate 85,129 of NZ_JBEOZU010000038.1, forward strand.
CACAGTCCGAGCTCGCCCTGGCGCTGCAAGGAGGTGGCCTCGGCGTCGAAGCGGCGGGTCAGCACCATGTCCCGGTACAGGCCGCGCAGCTCTTCGGCGGTGATGCCTTCGACGTACGGGTCGTACTCGGCGTTCTTGACCCGCTTGCCCTCGGGCGTCAGCAGCTGAACGAGGTCGGGGTCTGTGCCCTTCTTGGGCGTGGTGCGGGTGGTGCGCTTGGTGCCGGTGGTGCCGGCCTTGCTTCCGGCGCTGCGTCGCGGCTGGCGCGCGGCAGTGCTCTCCACGGTCACGTGTGCTCCTCCGTCGGTCCGGCCCCCGGGTTCGCCGGGTGCCTGGGGGTCTCCTCGGCCCGTTCCGGGCCGTTGAGAGCGGCTCGCCTGCAGCGCACGGACGCACGGGGTGGGGTGCGGCTCGTTCGAAACAGACGTGACAGGTGCCCCGGCGAGCGCCCTGCAAGGGGCACGTTACCCAGTGCTCCACATTTCTGTGAAACCCCTCCTGACCTGGGATTTTGCTTGGATATCCAAGTAAATCGAGTAAGTCGGGAACAGGTGCTGGTCACAGCCTTGCAGGGGGCCGGAACAACGGCACGTTATCCCGCTCACCTGGAGCACGGGAAGACATCACCTGGGGTGGCGCCGACGGCGCCCAGGCGGCCGACGCGGCCACCCGGAGTCCTTTCCCATGATCACGGGGCGGACTCCATGTGACCGAGTGCGACTGTCTGCGACAAAGCCCAGCTCACAGGACCGGCTCGTGCCCTAACATCTGGCGCGTGCCGCGCTCATCTGTACCACCCCCCGTGTTCCATGCGCCCCCTCTGGGTGCTCTCCTTCGCCAGTACTCAGCCGGATCGGCGCTCACCTGCGACCCCGTCGAGCAGGGGTTGCTCAACCGCGGCTACCGGCTCTGCACGACGCGCGGCCGCTACTTCCTCAAGCACCATTTCGACCCCGAGACCGCCCACCCCGCGGCGATCGCCCGCCAGCACCGCGCCACCCAGCGTCTGGCGGACCTGGGCGTCCCGGTGGCACCGCCGCTGGCCGGCCGCGACGGCCGTACGGTCGCGGTCGTCGGCGGCCACGCGTACGCCCTGTACCCATGGATCGACGGACGGCACCGGCACGGCGGCCAGCTCACGACTCAGCAGTGCGGGCGGCTGGGCGCACTCCTGGGAGTGGTGCACGCGAGCCTGGCACGGGTGATGACGTCCGCGCCCGGCCCGCGCCCCGAGAGCGCCGACCCCGCCGGCACCTTCGCGCTCATCGACGACCTGCTGGACCGGGTGAGCCGGCACCGGCCCTCGGACGCCTTCGACGAGCTGGCCCGGCACCGTCTGCTGGAGCGGCGCGCACTGCTGCGGCAGCACGCGGACCGGCGGCCGCCGCGCGGCGGTTCGGTGGGCTGGGTGCACGGCGACTTCCACCCCTTCAACCTGCTCTACCAGGGGGACGCGCCTGCCGCGATCGTCGACTGGGACCGGCTCGGCGTCCAGCCGCGCGCGGAGGAGGCGGTACGGGCCGCGGCGATCTTCTTCGTACGTCCCGTGGGCGCGCTCGACCTCCCGAAGGTCCGGGCCTACGCGCGTGCGTACCGCCGTACCGCGGGCGCCACTCCCTCCGAACTCGCCGCCGCGGTGCACCGCGTGTGGTGGGAGCGGCTCAACGACTTCTGGATGCTGCGCTGGCACTACGAGCGCGGCGACACCCGTGCGGACTCCCAGTTCCCGGCGGCCTCGGCTCTGGCGGTGTGGTGGACGCGCGAGTACGACACGGTGTGCGAGGCGTTCACCGGCTGACGCAGAGACCCCTCAACGCCCCGGGAAAGCCCGGGAAAACACCCACGCGCGGGTGGGGGCGGGTTTAGGGGGGAGGCGCC